>CACYEG010000024.1 GCA_902773365.1 uncultured Erysipelotrichaceae bacterium | reverse complement strand
CATATCTATCATAAAAATAAAAGGAAAACTAAATAAATGTGCTTTAATGTATTTAATAGTTTTTTTGATAAATGAAATACTTCATTTAAATGTATTTGATATAACAGTAGATTTTACTAATCCTATAGCGCTTCGTTGGACAGATTTGATTTTCGGTTTAGGCGAAGGAGGAATAGGCGCAACTAGCATAGTATTAATATTAGTTGGCCTAGTAATACTATGTTTTAATCCAATTTATAAAAAAGAAATAGCTATATCTTCTATTATTACGTTTTCTCTTTTAGTAATAGTTCCAGATATGATAAGTGCTAATTATAGCGATATTTTTAAAATGTTATGTGGATATAATGCACTATTTAGTTTTGTCTTTATAGCGCCTAGTTTAAAGTATTCGGCATACACAACTAAAGGGAAAGTACTATCTGGCATATTAATTGCAGTATTAACATACTTTTTAATACTTTTAGTTCCATATGCAGCAAGTATGATTAGTATTCTACTTATAAATTTAGTTACACCAATAATAGATAGAATATTCGTGATAAAGTAGGTTTTTTAGTCTGCTTTTTTAATGTATAGCTACCATAATTTGACATTTTTAAAATTATATGTATAATAACATGCAATTAAAAGAGAGGGGTCTTTTGTATGTCTAATGGGAGTAATTATCCAAAAGTATACTTACTATCAAAATTTAAAGGAAAACCAGGTGAACAGCTGGGTGCTTGTTTGTGGGCTCTTAATAACAGAGCACTGTGCATTGATAACTTTTTAAGAATATATGATGAACTTGGCGAAAAAGTAAACACTTTATGTCTTGGCGATCAATTAACTTTGATTTTGATATATTCAGATATAATACCTGATGACGATAAGAGAAGTATCATACAATGTGCTAGTAAAATTTTTGAGGAAAATTGGTGGATTCCAGATAAAGAAAAAAATACTGACGAGGCAAAGAAAGAAAAGAAAAAAATATTAAGTATTCTTAAAAATTTTTATAACTTCAGTGAAGCATTAACTTTAGAAGAAGTACTTAATATGATAATACATATTATATATGGCATAAAAATTGGTGAGCCATTTGCCCAGCCTACCGAAGGTTGGAGTTATATGCCTGAATCTATTGAATATGATAGATATATGATGGATAGAAAATTTGAATCTATCATTAATATAAATATTCCTCAGCTTTTAATAAATTATATGCTGGACGAAATAGAAAGGGTCACCACTAAAAAGCCAAAAATACCAATTATTTCGGGGTACAATGATTATGAAATATATGAATGTAAAAAAAGGTACAATAGATTGCAATACCAACAATTTGCTCAAAAATACGGGTTGCCGCCTGAATTACCAGAAAAATTAGAAAGTAAAGAAGAATTTCAAATCTTTTTAAGTTTTTATGATAAATATAAGGCCAGAAGAGTCAATATTTTGGATGGCATTAACGTTATAATTGATGAAACATCTGCGCCAATAGTATTTGAGGAAGACGGATATGAAGATAGAGCTGCCAAAACATTGGACAATATAAAGGCGATATATTTAGAGTGTTTAAAAAAAGAAGCCGATTTAAATTCTCATATTGATGATTTAGCTGGAGAAATTACGGATCGCATTATTTCACACTTCATGACTAGACGTCAAAATATTTTACAAGTAGTTACTAAAAATCCAGATGAGAACGCTAAAGGCAAATTATTTCGTAAAAGCGAACTACGTATTTCTAGGAACGAATTATGGATATATTTAGTAAATATATATAAAGAAAAATATAATGAAAATAATGAAAAAGTAATTTATGGACTTTGGGCTATTGTTAAAAAGAGATTAGTAAGTTTTTGTAATTCTTGGTATATTCCCATTAAATTATCTGAAGATGGTGAATGTATAACAATGGGAACGCAAGAAATAGATATTGAAACGCAGAAAAATTCAACATATGTATACACTGAAGAAGCGAATTTTGGAAGGATGTTTAGCCTTTTAAATCAACGAAGAATCTTAATGAATAATAGTTGCCGTTGTAATCCAAAAACATTATTAGATCCATTAAAAGAAGCACTTAAAAGAATCGGATGCACGGAATTAGTTGACAACATTCAAACATTGATGCAGAATCCATTTTTGCCCCAACCGTTCAAAAATCAAAAAGTCAATATAGAAGTAGTATTACCAGCAAATGAAAGTATAATAGCATATTATAGAATGCTTTTAAATACTTCTTATATTACTAATCCGCCAACTAACTTTATGGCCGATCGTGATGAAGCTTACAAAGATGGTAAACCAATAGAGCCAAAGATTACACAACAAGCCCTTCGCGGAAAATACATTTATGAAAGTAAATTACCAGAAGATAGGGTGTGCATATTTGCTTTTGAAGTAAATCTATATCAACTACTGCTTAGTTATGGAGAAGAATTAAATCGTCTACAAGCAGAAACTGTCGATGATATGAGTGAAGTTAAAAGCAAACTTTTAGAGCCT
>CACYEG010000023.1 GCA_902773365.1 uncultured Erysipelotrichaceae bacterium | reverse complement strand
GGCCTAAGGCCTTTTTCTTGTGGACAAAACATCCATTATTTAGTAAAATATCTTTAGGTTAAAGGGTGAGATTATGAGTAAAAAAGAAAAAAATCAATCTAATCCATTATTTATTGTTATTGTGTTTATGTTGATAATTGCTGCTTTTGTTGCTCTACCATACATAAAGAGTAAAAAGGAAAAACCAATAATTATACCTAGCAATTCTAATAAAGATATAATTATAGAAAAAATAAGTGATGAACAAGATGCAATGAGCGATTATATTAAAGTTGGTGAAAAGGGCGAAACATCTTTTAACAAGCTTAAAATATCCAATCCTACATATGATAATAATCAAATTACATTGACTATCTATAGCGAGAAAGACACTGATCTTGGTGATCTTGATTATTATATTGAGTTTTATAAAGATAAAAAGGAGTTTCTTTTTAGAAGAAGTTTAAATGGTTTAATATCAAGTAAGTCAAGTGTAACGATAACTCTCGATAAAATCGATATTACTGACGATGTATATATAGCAATAAGCCATATTAGAGAAGACGCTATTCCAAAAATTAAACTTGCAACAGACGAATCAGGCATAAGCGGTGTAAGGTGTAATAAAGATAATTTAACTTATGAATATGATTTTAATAGCGACGGACTTTTAAGAGTAGTTAAAAAATATAGTTATAAAGATAGCAATTTAGATAATTTTTCCAATAAACTTTTTGAAGTACAAAAAGAAGCTAATAAGTTAAATGAGCAAAAGGGAATAACGGCCAGTGTAGTAGAATCCAATAAAGAATTCATTTATACGATAGAACTTAACTATTTAGAGAAAATAGACAATTCCATCGATCCATTCTTCTATAGTAAAGGTGAACAAGGAAATATAATTATTTTCAAAATGAATGCAGAAGGGTTCGAGTGCTTATGATGAATCTCAATATAAATGATTTCAATGGACCGTTAGACCTCTTATTGCATCTTGTAAAAGAATCTAAAATGGATATTTATGAAGTACCGATAGAAGAGATTACCAACCAATATATTGATTACATAAATCATTTAGAAAAGATGAATATCGATATAGCAAGCGAATACTTAGTAATGGCTAGTGAACTCATTTGTTTAAAAAGCAAAAGACTCTTAAACATTAAAGATGAAGAAGATGAAGCAAGTCAATTAGAATTTAAAATAGGCACAGAAGAAGAATTGCGAAATAGATTGATTGAGTATCAGAAGTACAAGGAAATTACTGATAACTTCAAAATACTAGAAGAAAAAAGGCAGGAAGTATTAACGAAGTCACCAGAGTCATTAAGTGAATATAGAGGTACTATTCAACTAGCTACAGACATTACACTAGATGATTTAGTTAATGCTTTCAACAATTTTTTGGATAGACAAAAATACATGAAGCCACTTTCGACAAAAGTGACTAATAGGGAACTTAGTGTAGCAAAGAGAACTACAGAAATTAGAACGCTTTTATCTAAACATAAACGCATTGGATTCTTTGATTTATTTGAAGAATTTAATAAACCCTTTGTCGTTATTACTTTCTTATCGATATTAGAGATGGCTAAAAATAATGAAATCGATATTAAACAGGAAAAAAATTTCTCAAATATATTTATAGAATCGAGAGTGTAGAAATGAATTTATTAGGAGTATTAGAAGGAATACTTTTTGCAGTTGGAGATGAGGGCATAACTCTAAAAACACTATGTGAAGTAATGGAAATTGACGAAGACAAAGCCAAAGATATCTTACGAGAACTTCAAAAGAGGTATGATGGCAGCGAGTATGGAGTACGCATTAGTTTTCTTGCAGATACATTTAAATTGACAACTAAAAAAGAACATGCCGATTATTATCAAAGACTCTTAGGTAATCCCGAAAGTCAGTCATTATCGGACACATCTTTAGAGGTTCTTGCAATAATCGCCTATAATCAGCCCATTACAAGAGCATTAGTAGATGAATTAAGGGGAGTTTCTTCAGCACAAATAATAAGAAAACTTTGCGCAAGAGGATTGGTAAAGATAAGTGGTAAATCCAATATGCCTGGTAGACCAAATTTATATAGTACTACGAGCGACTTTTTAGATTATTTTGGTTTAGCAAGTATTAAAGACTTACCAATGATATCAAAAGAAGAAGCAATCGATAACGATAATAAAGACTTATTTACATCCATATATAAAGAAAATCAAGAGGAAAGTTAATTATTCTTCTTGATTTTTTTATTAAATAAATATACAAGTGGAAGTGATATTATCGTAATAATTGTACTAGGTATTAAAAGGGGGATTTTATACTTTAATTCTATCTTGTGACTTCCCTTTTCTATATTGAACGCTAAGAGTGTATCGGCAATTATATTAGTTTCAACTTCATTTCCATCGATGTAAACATGCCATCCATTATCGTATGGAATAGATGTATATACTAATCCATCTTCGCTACTAGTAAAGTTTGCTTTTATATAATGTTCATCAAACTCTTCAATAATAACTAAATTATTTTTAATAATATCATAAGCGTCATTTAATGCTTCTTCGTCGATGAAGTAGGCGTAGAATGCATCAGATTGAAAATTTGAGTAACCTATGTAAATATCGTAGGCATCACTTACATTTATTATATAGTTTTCATTGTAGTCCTGAGTATCGACTACATCGACGCCTATATCATATCCATAATGATAATCGTCACTCATATAGTAAAGCGTTCCATCGACAATTATAAAATCTATATCACCTTTTAATATATATAAATAGTAATTTACTATATCATCATAAGTTTCATAGTGAATTACAGTTTTATCTCCTTCATAGTAGTGAGTATATTCTACTTCAAAGTTGACTTCCTTTAATACATCAATAGCACCAGTCGATTTTTCTATGAAATCGTTTTGGTTTATAAAAGGATTATCAAAGTCTGAATACCAATCTAATAAATCATTATTAACCTTAAACATAAGTGAAGTTGGATATTTACTTCTATATGTATTATAATTTTCTGATGTCTCATAT
>CACYEG010000022.1 GCA_902773365.1 uncultured Erysipelotrichaceae bacterium | reverse complement strand
TGCTTAGAACTTAAATTATTAATTTTAATCTTAATATTGTCAATTCCTAGTACTTGGAAGTATTTAACTCCTAAGTTAATGACTTCTGCATCAATGTATGGGCTCATTGGGCCAAAAACTTCCACACCAAACTGATTAAATTCGCGGAATCTACCTGATTGAGGGCGTTCATATCTGAACATTGGCCCATAGTAATAGTATTTTAAATAACCCGATACGTTTGCATATAGTTTATTTTCAATCAAACTTCTCACTACTCCTGCAGTACCCTCTGGTCTAAGAGTCATACTTCTTCCTTTTTTATCTAAAAAGTCGTAAGTTTCCTTTTTAATAATATCAGTTGTTTCACCAACACCTCTATGAAAAAGCTCGCTTGCCTCAAATGTAGGTGTTTTCATGTAATTATAATTATTCAATTCGCACATTCCTTTGAATGTATCTAATGCATAATCATATATTACACTATCACCTCCAAATAAATCATAAGTTCCTTTCAGTTTTGTAATCATTTTCTTGTCCTCCTTTTTATACAAAAAAAACTATTGAACTAGGGACGAAATGTATTCCGCGGTGCCACCCTAATTTACAATAGTATTGTACTCTTTATAATCTGTAACGAAGATTAATCGTTTAACCTCAATAAAAGTGTCTTCCTAAAATACTATATATAACGTTTCACCATATTCGTTACTCTCTATAATATCAGAATCCTAGTACTCCTCTTTTTAGTTAAATACAGGTTTAGTTTATTCTATTTTTTGTTTATTGTCAAGCTTTAATTTGATCGATAATTAATTGTATATCTACTATTCTTTTTTGTTTAGGATATTTTCTTGCTATCTTCTTTTCTATAAGCCTTTATATTTTTAAGTTTTTCTCTTAGCGATTGTAATTTTATTATTCTTATTATATCGAGCAAAATTATTATTATTGCAGGAACAAAGACAATAATTAGCCAGCCTGCCTTTGTTGCAAGTAGAAACTGTATTCTTCCCAATTGCGGTATTCTAAACACCACTTTTCCAATTAAATTTTCTTGAGTTACTATAGCACCATCGGCAACATCGTTGGCATCTCCTTTAGTTGTAAATTGATAATCGCCAGCTGAAGTTTTAGAGATTGATATTACTCTATGAGTAACTGTTTTACCTAAACTTAAATCCCAAGTGGAAACAAAAGTGATAATATCTCCAACTCTGATTGAACTTAAGTCGTTTACATCTTTTGCGATAATTACATCATAAACTTTAACATTTGGTTCCATACTACCGCTTACTATTGTATAAAGACCAAATGGAGGAACATATTTCTCTCCCATTTTTTCCATCTTTTTACCTTTTAGGTTAAAGTAAAACATAAAAGCGCCTACTACTATTAGTAATATTAGAATAAGTGTACAAATAATAGAGAATATTTTTTTAATATATCTAATTGCGTATGAATTCTTGATTTTAGTCAATATATTGTTTTTTTCTTTATTTAAAACGATAACTCCATTCATACTATTCACCATTATAAGTATAAATGAAGGTATTAAAAAAAACAAGCAAGATACTTCTAAAAAATTTGAGTTTAACACTTTATTGACCATTCATTGAAACGAATGATTATATCATTTCGATATATCTAATAATCATTCTCAAAGAAAAAGCCAAACATTCGTTTGACCATTAATTGTGTCAATTGTTACTTAAACTTCTTACATCATAAATATTAACATGTGCATAGAATTCTTTACCTTGGTTAGGATTTTGATTTTGATCCTCTAGATTATTAAATGCGACTGTTAAAGTATATGTGTGTACTTCACCAGGGGCGATAGTGACAGCATCTGTAAATGCCCAATCTTCTGCATTATTTCCATCTGTATAATCGTGTGTCAAAGTACCACTAAATGGTGTATGTGTACCTGATGTAGCAGCGCTTATATTTACGACTAACTGATTAGGAGCCGGATTATTATCTTGGTCTACTGCAACAAATGCTTTTCCTTCAGGGATTTGATCAGCATCAACGACAACTTTTAGTTTGTATTCTTGTGAAATAGTATTAGTTGATGGATTAGTTACAGTAAATGTCATATCGTGACTATCTCCTGGTAATGCATTTGGTAATTGTAATTCTCCACCTACATAGTTAAGTCCAGCTGGACTTGCAGTAGATGCACTTAATGTTTGACTATTTGAATTATTGATAGACGCTGTAAAATAGGCAAATGTTGCACCAACTAATGCAACTAATAAGGTTGCAATACCGATAACCGTTAATAATATAGTATTACCATTATTTCTACTTTCCATAAGTAACCTCCTTAGTATTACATTTAAATTGTAACAAATGCAAATTAAAAAAGCAAGATATTACTTGCCTTAATTATCATATTTACTATCGATACCTAAATAATCTTCTAAAGTAATCCATGATCCATTGTTATACAATTTAGTTGCCAGTTCAACTCCTACATATCTAAAGTGCCAAGATTCATGTTTATAACCAGTTTCATTTTCTTTACCTTCTGGATACCTTAAAATAAAACCATATTTATAACAGTTGTCTTTTAACCACAAAGCTGGTTCTGTATTGTTAAATGAGCTTGTAATACAAGGATAATTTTTACCATCTTTGGATGCACATACATCGAATGCATATCCAGTCTGATGTTCGCTGTGTCCAGGACGTGCTGAATAAGTATCTGCTTGTT
Source organism: uncultured Erysipelotrichaceae bacterium (assembly GCA_902773365.1). Classification (GTDB taxonomy): domain Bacteria; phylum Bacillota_I; class Bacilli_A; order RF39; family UBA660; genus RUG11867. The sequence continues at coordinate 3,321 of CACYEG010000022.1, read as the reverse complement.
GTTTTCCACTTCTTTTTACATAACCATTATATAAGTTATTTTGTAAACTATAGGAACGGTAACCACTTTGTATCCATAGAATAATCCCTTTTTCTTTTATGGCTTCTTTCATTTTTTGGAATGCTAGATAGCCATCTTCAATAATACAGTCTGCACAGTGCGTAGTGCTACTGGACGCTTGTTTATGTGTACCTGATGGTATGTAATCTTTATCAAGTGGATAACTTTTGTTTGCAATAAGAATGCCTCCAATGTAATAAGCACCAGCTCTATATTCTACTTTAAATCCTTTGCTTGTCGTAGAGGCAACTTCCCTAATAGTTTGGGTAACACTAGTAGTGCTAGTAGTACTTTTAGTAGTTTTCGAAGTAGTTATTTTTTTAGTCGTTGATGTACTAGTAGTTGTAATTGTAGTTGTTGTACTTGTGCTTGTGCTTGTTGAACTAATTGTAGGCTTCTTGTCTTTCTTTTGGGATTCACTACTTGTCTCTTTAGCTAATTTTTCATCTGTAACATTACTTTTCATATTATAAAATATGAATATAGAAATTACTAATAGAACAATAGCAACTAAAACAAATATTAGTCCTTTATTAACATGTTTATTTTTTTCCATAGTAAATTCACCTCTATTAATATATCTCAATTAGAAATTATATCACAGGGAAAAAACTATTTCTAGTCTTTAGGTTTACAAACCAAACTCATTAAAAAGCTTAAAATAATCGCCGAAGAAATTCCTAATGATGTCGTAACATATAAATCTTTAAAAGCACCAAAAAATCCATTACTGTGAATACCATTAAGAGCGCTTTTATACAATTGATTACCAAAAGACGTTATTGGAAGAGACAAACCATATCCACATTTCTCGATTAAATAATCATATATGCCGATAAAACCTAAAAATGCACCAACTACAACAAATAAACTTGTAATGTGTCCAGATGTCCATTTAGTTGTATCGTATATAATAGATGCAATAAAGCAAATTAGCCCAACTAATATGAATGATGAAAATATCTTCATTAATTTACCTCCAAACTTACGGCGTGACTTATACAAGGAAGACTTCTTTTTTGGTTTGACATAGTGGTATTAAATAATGCTCCTGTTCCAATTATAAGTATTCTTTTATATTTATTTTCTTTTAATATTTTTTCTGTTAATACAATTGGCAGACAAATCGGCCCACTTGCTCCTTGTTTTGTTAATTCTTTATCTCTAATAAGAATGCTACCAGAATCAATATGTTTTTTAATAGTAATGTCATTTTTGGACAGTATAGTTAAAAATAAATCGCTGCCAAGTTTACCTAAATCCCCTGTTAAAACTAAGTCATAATAGCTAATATCTCGCTTTAAGTCTTTTAGATGATTAATTAAAGTATCAGCAGCGCCTGGTGCCATAACCGCTCCCATATTGTTGGCGTCTTTAACTCCATAGTCGATAGCTTTACCGATAGTTGCTGATTCTATTTTAATATTTGTTTCACTTTTAGTCACTAGACTTGCAATAGCCCCAGTTGCGGTAAAGGTTTGTGTATTTCTCGTAATTGTCCCATACTCTACTGGATATCTATACGTCCTTTCACTATCCAAGTTATGACTACTAATTAGACATGCTATATTTTTAAAGCACGAATTTTTTAGGAAATTTGAGGCTAATATAAGTTCTTCTACATATGAACTGCAGGCACTATATACACCAAGATAAGGGATGTCTATTTTACTCATCACCTTGTTAGTAATTCCCAATTGATTTGATAAATCAGCACCAATCACTAAATCTATTTTTTCACCATTTCTTAGTGTATCCAATACTTTTATTTGCATCTTTTCTTCTGCACATTCTACTGTTCGTTCCCCATAGAAGTAATTATCTACTTTGAATGTTGTATCAATTCTTTCATTATTAGTCGATATTGTTTTAGAAACTCCCAAATAAGCATTTTTAAATCTAATACTAGCCATAGATTATCACCTTCAATAATGCAAATATAACCCCTGCTACACTACCATAAAGTATTACTGCTCCAGCAAGCTTGAACATATTAGCGCCTAATCCTGTTATTAAACCGTCTTTTTTATATTCTAGCAAACTGCTTGCAATAGAATGAGCAAATCCTGTTATTGGGATAATGAGTCCGAACTTATATTTGCTAACTAGTTTGTCAAATACGCCAATTCCAGTAAGAACTACCGCTACTAAAATGAATATAAACAAACTTATTCCACAGGCAAATTCCTTTGATACACTGCAATACGAAATAATTAACGAAGTCAAAATATGAAAGATACTACCAAGAAAGCCGCCTACTAAAAATGAAATTAGAGCATTTTTTATTATATTTTTTTCCTTATTATTTTTTTTAACTAATTTAAGATATTCTTCCTTATCCATTATATTCACCAATTATATAATGGGTGTTTTTTTAATAATTATACTAACTAGCCATATATTCACGCATTTTTTCTTTACTTTTCTTTTCTATTCTGCTTACTTTAACTTGCGATAAACCAAGTACTTTAGCAGTCTCACTTTGACTTAAATCCTTCATATACCGATTGTCTATTACAGATTTTTCTAATTCATCTAAACTGGCTAAACATTCTTTAAATAATATCATATCGTCCATATGTTCTTCACTACTAATATTAATTCCATCAAGTTCTAAACTAGTTTGAGGCGCTAAAGAATTGGCAATATCCAATACTAGATTACAATCAATTCCTAAAGCACTAGCCGCTTCTGATAGTGAAACTTCCCTTCCTAATTTTTCAGTTAAGTGTTCTCTATATTTATTGACACTTTTATAAATTCTTAAAGATCCTTTTTGAAGTCTGATTGGTCTAGATCCTGTTTGTGTTTCATACATTTCTCCATAAATATAATTATAAGCATATGTAGAAAATTGAGTTTCCCCATCACTTTTGTAATTTTTAACTGCTTTAGCAAGTCCTAAAAAACCCGCCTGAATTAAATCTTCCTTTTCAGCACCGTAAAATTTATTAGCGATACTGTAAACAAGCTTTTCATACTGCAATATATCTATTGCCATGATATCACCCTTCACTAACAATATAGGAAGTTTACACCCAACTTTAAACGGATGTGACATAGTTCGACCTTTATTTTTGTAAACTTTACAGCAAAATGTATATATAAAAAATTAAAACATATAATTTAAATAGCAAGTATTATCAAAAAAAGCTTGACTAGAGTCAAGATTTAGTTATATAATTAAGGAGCAATGCCTGATTAGCTCAGTCGGTAGAGCGCACGGCTGTTAACCGTTAGGTCGCAGGTTCGAGTCCCGCA
>CACYEG010000021.1 GCA_902773365.1 uncultured Erysipelotrichaceae bacterium | reverse complement strand
AATACCGTCGTTTAGTGCATCTGTACCACTGGCAACAAGGCTTGATGAATTTATCTCTTTTCCTTTTCTCTTTACATATAGGCCTAATATGAATTTAATTATTATAGCCATTATCAAAACTATCAAAGTTTCAACACTATAATTAGTTGCTTCTGGATGAACTATCTTTTTAATTGATTCTATCATAGTAGTAATACCTGCGTATAAGACTATTGCGGAGACAATCATGGAAGTCATATATTCAATTCTACCATGGCCTAAAGGATGTTCCCTATCAGCGGGTTTACTTGCAAGTCGTGTACCAATTATGGTAATTATACTGGATAGCGCATCGCTCAAATTATTGACTGCATCTGAAATTATTGCAATTGAATTAGATATCAATCCGACTACTGCTTTAAAACTTGCCAAAACTATATTAAAAACTATACTTATAACACTTGTTTTAATGACCGTTTTTTTCCTTTTATTTTTCATTATAGATTTCCTTTCAAATGATATAACATTATACGTTTTCGATAAAAACATCTTTCGTCTAGATAACTACTACTAATTTTAAAATCTAAAGTATATAAAAGGATTATACTGATTCGAAACTAGAAACATTATGCATAGTATAAATAATACCCCTAAACTAAAATTTTCAATAATCGTTAAGACTATACTATTTTCAGTATCTTTAAAAAGTTTTTTATATATTGGCATAGAAAATATTATTCCAATTGCTAAATATATAAGGGAATTAATTTGTGTAATGTCACTTGATATAAATGATTTTAAACTAGTATTGGTAAAGTTAAACATTCTAAATATTATTTTTGACAAATCTGTGATATTTTCTATTCTAAAAATAACCCATCCAACAGTAATTATTATTAGTACTACCACATGTCTGATTATTTTTGGAGTCTTATCGATTATTTTCTTTAATACAAACTTCTCTAATATCAATAAAATGCCATAGTATAATCCCCATATAATGAAATTATAATTAGCTCCATGCCATAAGCCAGTTAGCATCCACACGATTAATATATTTCTTATTTGTTTTTTTATGCCTTTCTTATTGCCACCAAGTGGAATGTATACATAATCTCTAAAAAATGACGATAAGCTGATGTGCCATCTTCTCCAAAAATCTGTAACACTAGTGGATATGTATGGGTAGTTAAAGTTTTCTAAGAAGTGAAAGCCAAAAATTCTTCCTAATCCAATAGCCATATCAGAATATCCTGAAAAATCAAAATATATCTGAATTGTATATGCAATCGCTGCAAGCCATAATATATTTGATCCATATCCATTATAATTTGAATATATACTATCGCACAATATTGCAACATTGTTAGCAATAATTACCTTTTTAGATAGACCAATAATAAACCTCTTTAAGCCATAAATAAAGTCTTCTAGAGTGGTCTTCCTATTATCTATTTCCTCTTCGATAGTGTTATACCTTACTATTGGTCCAGCGATAAGTTGTGGAAAGAAAGAAACATACAAAAGTAATTTTAAATAGTTTTTTTGTAGTTTTACCTCTCCCTTATATAAGTCGATAATATATGAAAGTATCTGAAATGTATAGAAGCTTATTCCTATTGGCAAAATTAGTTTTAAATTCGATATATTAAGCCTAAATATTTTATTAAATATATTTATAGAAAAATTCAAATACTTAAATGTGAATAATGATAACAAAATTGCAATAACAGCTATGACTGTAATAACTTTCTTCTGACTCTGTTTATTATTCTTTTCAATCAAAATGCCAGAAATATACGCAATTAAAACAGTAATCAGCATCAATAGGATATATTTTGGTTCTCCCCAGGAATAAAACACTAAGGAAAAGATAAGTAATACGATATTTCTAATTTTTAAATTTTTGATAGAAAAGTATAATAAAACTATCAAAGGTAAGAAACCACATAAAAATGATAAACTACTAAATACCATTATTAATTGCCCCCTTTAATAAAAAACTCTTCCATAGTATAAAAGTCGACATTACCTATTAATAATACTTTATCGATTTTATATTTTTTTATGTACTCTTCAAAATTAAATTCACGATTCATATAATGCTTATAATTTCTTAAATCGATAGATATTGTTTTGTTAAAGTGTGATGCTAAAAGCTTTAATATGGCATTGTCATATGATTCACCAATTATTAAAATATTGTCTTTTTGTTTATTGTCTGTATCGAAAATTATTTCTCCGTCATCTCCACCATAAAAAGCACCATATGATATAGTGTTTGAGTAATTACCTGCGATGTACTCTTCTTGATGTCCATAGTTGCTCTTT
>CACYEG010000020.1 GCA_902773365.1 uncultured Erysipelotrichaceae bacterium | reverse complement strand
GCAATCTTGGGTTTAGCATGACTAATCATGGATAGAATCGTACTTTTGCCAACGCTTGGCATGCCAATTAACCCGACATCCGCAAGTACCTTTAGTTCGCACTTTACTAATCTCTCTTCTCCTGGTTCTCCTTTCTCACTGAAGTTTGGAGCTGGATCTGAGTGTGTTGCAAATGCCTTATTACCTCTTCCTCCGCGTCCTCCCTTAGCAATTAATGCTTTTTCACCATCCTTGGTTATATCAGCTATTACTAAAGAAGTATCGGCGTCAATTACAGTTGTACCAAGTGGAACCTTAATTAATACATCTTCCCTATTAGCACCGTATTTATTAGATCCTTTACCGTTGATTCCCTTTTCTGCTTTGATAATCTTTTGATATCTTAAATCGACTAGAGTCTTTAAACTTTTATCACCAATAAATACAATACTTGCTCCTTTTCCACCGTTACCACCATCTGGCCCCCCCATCGGTTCACATTTTTCGCGTCTAAAACTCGTACAACCGTCTCCTCCAGATCCGGCATAAAGCTTAACTGTTACTTCATCGACAAACATTATAACACCTCTAATTCTCTATATTATGTATTTTAACTAATTCTTCTTCTATAACCATTTGTATTGATTTATCTCTATCTAGTAAAAACATATTTTCATCCCATAATCTACCAATAACATACTTCAAATCTCTAATCGATTTAATTTTTTCATTAATATTTAATTTGGTTCTTGATTGTTTGGATTCTAAAATTGCTTCTTTTATATAACCTATAAGTGTCAAAATCTCTAAAGATGCTGTAAATAATATAAGTATTTTTACAATACTATTTACAATAAAATTGACATTCTTTAGTATATCAAAAGTATAAACATCTATTGCTGTTAGAACTAAGGTAATACTAAATACCAGCGTTTTAATCTTACCTATAGTGGATGAACGACCACTTTCACCACAACTCGCTCGTATAGTATTAACTAGACCAATACTAAATTCTAAAATAAGTAATAAAAGTAAGAGACTTTCTTTTTTTATAAATGATACTAGCACTACAATTCCTAAAACTTTATCGCAAAATTGGTCTAAGTGAAAACCACCTTTGGTGGATACACCATATTTTCTTGCGAGCATTCCATCTAAAGTATCTGTCACAAAAAGTAGCGCCAAGTATGTGATAATCAAAATAGTATTATCACTACTATTAATAACAGGTATAAGAAATGCTCCTACTAATCTAGTTAAAGTAAGGGTGTTTACAATAACTTTTATTATTTTTTTCTTCATTGTTCTCTTGTCAATTCTAGAAGTTTAGTCATTTCTTCTTTTAATTTTTCCCTATCCATTTCAACAATGTGTTTAGGGGCCTTATTGACATAATTTTCGTTTGCTAAAAGTTTTTTCCTTCTTTCAATAGACTCTTTTAATACTTTTATCTGAGCAGCTTTCAACTTCTTATCCTCGTCAGTTTCAATCTTTTCAAAGTATATTTTAGCACTTATATTGGAGCAATATACATTGTACGACTTTTTATTTAGTGGTTTTGTAACTAAATTATCAGTAATCTTTAATACTTTAGTTATTAAGTCTATATCTTTATTTGTTTCAAAATAAACTAACATATCTTTAGTGATATTGTTTTCAGCTTTTACATTTCTGAATGTTTTGATAAATTCGATAACTGAGTCTATTTCTTTTTCTTCCTCTTTAAATAATAATTTTTTATCATATTTTGGATAATCGCTAATCATAAGAGAATCAAAATCTTTAACTGGAAGTTTTGTACTTATCTCTTCTGTGACAAAAGGCATAAATGGCTGCAACATCTTTAGTATTCCTGTAAGAATAAAACATAATGTCGACTTTGTACTTATACTCTCGAGATCAAACTTAGCCATTTCGATATAACTATCACAGAAATTCGACCATACAAAATCATAAATGAGTGCTCCTGCATTATTAAATTCATATTTGTCCATAAAGTTTTTTACATCTTTAAGAGTAGAAGAATACTTTGTAATTATCCACTTATCTTGTGCCTTTAAATTAGATAAGTCGATCTCTTTTAAATTTTCTATGTTTGCAAGAACAAATCTTGCTGCATTCCATATTTTATTGATAAAGTTCCAAGTTGATTTAATTTTTTCTTCATCAAATCTCATATCAGTACCTGGTGCGACATCTGTTGCCAAGTAATATCTAAGAGCGTCTGCACCATACTCTTTTACCATGTCGAATGGATCGATTCCGTTACCTAATGATTTACTAAATTTTCTTCCTTCTTTATCGCGGATAAGACCGTGTATAAGGCAGTCTTTAAAAGGTCTAGTCCCTAATATTTGTTCCCCCTGAAAAGTCATCCTATTTACCCAGAAAGGTATAATATCATAGCCTGTTACTAAGCACTGATTTGGGTAATACTTATCTAAAAGATCTGTTTTTTCTGGCCAACCGAGCGTTGCAAAAGGCCAAAGTGCACTCGAAAACCATGTATCCAATACATCTTCATCTTGAGTCCATCCTTCCTCTTTAGGTGGCTCAGTTCCTACATATATATCATCACCCTTGTACCAAGCTGGTATCCTGTGCCCCCACCAAAGTTGTCTAGAAATACACCAGTCATAAGTTATTTCCATCCAGTGATTCATAGTTTTTTCATATCTACTCGGTATAAAATTAACTTTATTCTCTTTATCTTTTTGGACATTTAATACTCTATCAGCAAGAGGCCTCATTTTAACAAACCATTGTTTCTTAACCATCGGTTCTACCATTACTCCAGTTCTCTCTGAATGTCCAACATCGTGAACTAGTGGTTCTACTTGTAATAAAAGTCCAGCTTCCTTTAAATCTTTTAGTACTGCATCTCTTGCTTCTTCTCTACTCATACCACGGTATTTTTCTGGGACATTTTCATTCATCGTAGCATCATCATTCATAATGTTAATTCTATCCAAATTGTGTCTTAATCCCACTTCAAAATCGTTTGGGTCGTGTGCAGGTGTAATTTTAACTACACCTGTCCCCTTTTCAGGGTCGGCATGCTCATCAGTGATTATTGGTATAAGTCTACCGACAAGTGGTAATACAACATTCTTACCAACTAAATTAGTATATCTAGTATCATTTTCATTTACTGCAACTGCAGTATCACCAAATAATGTTTCTGGCCTTGTAGTTGCGACATCTAAGAAATCGTTACTTCCATCGATAACGTATTTTATATGATAAAATGCACTTTTCTCGCTCGAATAAATTACCTCTTCATTTGATAGTGCAGTCTTAGCTACCGGGTCCCAGTTTATTATTTTTTCACCGCGATAAATAAGTCCTTTATTATAATAATCTACAAATACTTTTTTAACGGCTTTAGATAGTCCATCATCTAGGGTAAATCTTTCCTTAGAATAATCTAGTGCAATGCCTAGTTTTGCCCATTGTTTTCTTATAATATCGCCGTGCTCATGTGTCCAATCCCAACAGGCATTTAAGAATTTTTCTCTACCATATTCGTATTTATTAATACCTTGTTCTTTAAGTCTTTTTACAACCTTAGCTTCTGTTGCTATGGCAGCATGATCCATACCTGGTAACCAGAATGTATCATATCCCTCCATCTTTTTGTATCTGATAATAATGTCCTGAAGTGTTACATCCCAAGCATGTCCTAAATGGAGTACTCCTGTAACATTTGGTGGCGGTAAAACTATACAAAATGGAGGCTTATTTGATTTAACATCGCACGCAAAATATCCTTTTTCACACCACAAATCATATTTATCATTTTCAACAGTCGTGTGATCGTATTTTTTTTCCAATGCAACCATATATTTATTCCTCGCTTTCACATGTATTACCGTGCCATTTATTAGGTGTATAAACTGTACCCATAAACAAGAGTTCATTCGAATCTTTATCTTTGATTATATACATAAATGGTCTATTGAATACAATATCTATATATTTATTTTCATCTTTCATAGCAGTTGCTGCTTTAAGGCCAAAATACGTAACTGCAGCAGCTTTTGTTCCCTTTTCATTTAAACTAATATGAGTCTTGTGTATAGCTTCGTCAAAATAACTATTTATATCTGTAATATTTTTAAATTCTGCCCCTGGTTCAAAAGCTTTTTTTATTCCAAAACTTTTAAGAATATCTATAAAATTTTCAATTTCATAATCATATGTAAACCTAGGTAACATTAACCGAATACGTTCATTTTTCTTCAAACTCTTTTTAGAATCTATTACTTCTTGTAAAGATTCATCTGTCAATTCATTTATATATTCATTTAAATCTTTTTTAGGTAATATAGCAATAAACTCAAGATTAACATCGTTACCTTTACTATCTTTATAAGTTTTATAAGGTAAGATTGCTCCTTCTACATCATCCGTATAGATATATTCTATATCACTATAAGTATTATGCATTCCCTCTACATCTATTTTGCCTTCTGAAGTTATAAATTTTTCTTTTCTAGTTTTATTACATTCAAACTGATGGTCCCACTCAACATCAATTGCAAGAGCATTGGCAAGACCTAACATAAAATCAGGATTTATTGAATCTAGTATTTTTTCAATCATGTGATTAGTCTTTTTATCAACCCAATTGTTAATTACATCTGGTGAAGTAAAATCATCATAGATTACTTCTCCGTCGTAGGTTTCCTTTATATCGTTAATAAAAGTTTTTTTAATATCCTTAGAATATTTATTACTAATAAATAATGCATTTGCTACAGAAATACGATCTTTAACATCGAATGTTTTTATTGATCTATAAGGTACAACTGCATCAATTTCTTTATGAGTAAGTCCAGTTGCTCCAGATTTAACCATAAATAGTGCAATTTCTATAGAATATGGACTTATAAGACTGTTAGAATTATTGTTCACTGCTTTTAATAGTTTAACATTTAATCCAAAACTTTTTTCTTTTTCTTTTTCATACCTTTCGATGCTATCCATTTTTTTATTAATTAAAAATAGACTACCTGCAAGTACAACCAAAACTAAAACGACATTTAATATTTTCTTCATCTTTTACCTCTTCTTTCCTAAAAAAGAGCTATAAATGTAAGGACGAAATCTCGTGGTACCACCTTACTTTATAACTCTTAAGTTAACTTATTACTACTTAACGCGTTAGCGACGTGTTTTCTCCACTGCAACCTTCACAAATTTTCCTAACTGATTTACACCGACCATCAGCTCTCTTTATAGTAAATTTTCGCTACTCCTCAGCTTCGTCAAAAACTAAGTTAATTATACAATAGATAAACTTCTTTTTCAACTCCTTTATCTCTATTTAGGTATTGTAAAATGCATCTTATTATTATATAATTATAGAGAATAAAAGGGTGTGATGAAAATGTTTGAAGACCAACTAATGGGCAATACAAATACAGAAACAACTAAACAAGAAACTCAAGCACTAAAACAAGATCCTTCTTCCACACCTAATACTAGCGAAAATTTTATAACTGATTTAGAGGGAGTTCCTACATTTGATTATGAAAACATACCTATTGTCGATATTGTTAATGATATGATAGTAGATTCTATTTCTAGAGGAGCTTCTGATATACATTTTGATCCTTTTGATTCTGGAATACACGTCCGCATCAGAATTGATGGTGACTTACATAATTACACTCTTGTACCTTTATCGATGAAAAAAAATATGATAACTCGCGTTAAAATTATAGCAAATATGAACATAACAGAATCGCGTCTACCTCAAGATGGTGCCATAAAAGGACTTATTGAAAACTATAATGTCGATTTGCGTGTATCATGTTTACCTACCAATTTGGGAGAAAAAATTGTTATACGTATTCTAGACTACTCTATGAGTAGTACTGGATTAGAAAATTTAGGATTTTCTAAAGAAAATTTGACTCTTGTTAATAAAATGCTAGCGATACCGAATGGTATTATATTAGTAACAGGTGCGACTGGTAGCGGTAAATCTACTACCGTTTATTCGATGCTACAGAAACTAAATACGGAAAATAGAAATCTAATTACAGTAGAGGATCCAATAGAAATGAATATCGATGGCATTAATCAGGTTCAAGTTAATAGTGAAATCGGCATGACTTTTGGAAGTGCACTAAGAAGTATTTTACGTCAAGACCCGGATATAATAATGATCGGAGAAATTCGTGACTCGGAAACTGCAAGAATTGCCGTTAGAAGTGCCATAACAGGTCACTTGGTATTGTCAACAGTTCACACTAATGATTCACTTAATACTATCGAAAGATTATTAGATATGGATGTAGAACGTTACCTATTAGGTGCTGCTATATCTGGTATTGTTTCACAAAAACTTGCAAGAAAATTATGCGATAATTGTAAGTCTCTTCGCCCAACTACTGACTATGAAAAAAAGGTCTTTAAAAATAACCTAGGACTTGATGTCAATGAAATATATGAAGCTAAAGGATGCCCTAAATGTACGGGAGGATACCGAGGAAGAATTCCAATACACGAAGTATTACTCATTAATCAAGAAATCAAAGATGCAATATCGGCAGGTTTACCAAAAACAAAACTTCGCGAATTAGTATTTGGAGAAAACTCAGAGATTACAACTATGTTACAAGATGGCCTTAAAAAAATATTAACAGGAATTACCTCTTTCGATGAAATATTGAGATTGATAGAACTAGATGATGAAGAAATGAACTCTTATAAGTTAGTAGAGCATGAAATTACAAACGCAGAAAATAATCAATCAGATGAAAAAGAATTAGAAACATTTACTTTCTAATTCTTTTTTTTGTAATAATCGTCGTTGTTTCAAATTTGAAGTCGATTTTAGAAATATACTTTTTATATTTTTCAAATGTAAAATTATTATATTCTTTAATGTCGTCAAAGTGTTTAGAAAACTCTAGTCTTGTTGGAAAAAGTTTAAATATATAATACATGTGATCCTTTGCCCTTATTTCTTTAACTATGGCATCTTTTTTTAATAACTCAAATTCTTTTTTACTAAATTTTTTTTCATTTAGTATATCTTCAATTTTTTTTATTGAACTTTTTGGTTTATTTGATTCATATGATACTGTTACATCACACATTCCTTTAAAGTAATCGCTAAAAAAACTTATACCACTTATGATATGTTTGCTTTCCATTAATTTTTCTATTTCTTTTCTAGAATTTGCAAGTTTACTAGTCATATAAATTTCTATATAAAAAGATTGTTCCAATAGCGATAAATTTTTATCAATTTTAATTTTAAAAGAACTTTCAACAATATCGGCATCAGTCGGCATATTTATTATCTCTAATTTGTTTCTAACGCCAGTATCAAGTCCATAACAATATTCTTTTAATAAATTTTTGTGTAAAGGTCGTTTCTTATAATATGAATTTAGCAGTTTATGTACTTCATCGATATCAATATTGCCAGCGATAACGATAAACTTATTTTCATCATTATAGTAAGCATTATAGCATAATTTAACATCATCTAAAGAAATGGATTCTGTAGACTCGATAGAACCTAAAACATTGTTGTCTACTGGAACTGCATCGTACGAAGTGTGTAAATTATGTCTAACGCTTGATAAAGCTATTTGGTAACGATTGTCTTCGCCACTAGTTAATTCTTGGCAAATCGCCTTTTTAATTTGTTCTACATTTTCATTATTAAATACAGGTTCTTCTACCATAGTTAATAATTCGCGGATAGAATCATATATTTTCTTTTTAGAATCGATTCCTACAAAATAATATGTTGTCAAATCAGGATATGTAATTCCATTTGCCTCATAGTTTTTATCAAAATATTTTAAAAGCATATTGCCATTTTTACTTGTCTCTATCAAATAATGCTCTAAAAAGTGTGCCATTGCAGGTTTAGTGTGATATTCTTTATCACCATAGAAAAATTCATCATAGTATCCATTTGTGCCATATTCTATATTTATAGAAGCATAGACTCTTTTTAAAGACTTATCACTATAGTAATAGACTCTTATACCGTTCGACAATTTTCTTTCTATAAAGTCATTCACTTTTTATCACCTCTATAAATAAATACTGTTACTTTTTTTATTCTCGATACAGCACTTACTATGTCTTTTGTCGTTAAAGACATGTACTTATCAGTAATATTTTTTTTCAAATCGCAAAACTTATAGTGTTCATCAATCATACGATTAAATACCTTAGAATATACCTCATCTTCAATATAATTCGAAAGTTTAACTTCCCTTTTGCCCTTTGCTAGTATATCTTTAACTACATTTTTATCTTTTAATCTTTTAAAAACTTCATCAATGGCATCAATGGTTTTTTGTTCGTTTTCTTTACTTATCTCTGCTTTAACTTCATATATACCTAATGTAGCCCCTAAGAAATTAGAATAAGCTGTATAGACTAGTTTATTTTCTTCCCTAAGCACTTTATGTAGTAGCATTCCTACACTATTTAAGGCTGCATTAATTGCAAAATATTTTTCACGCTCGCTTGACTTATAATCTTCAATTTTATATACTACAGTCAAATAAGATGTGCTAATTTTGTTATTAGAGTATTCTATATAAGATGGTACTTTATCTAGGTTTACATAATATTTATAATCTTTTACCGGTGTGTGATACTTGAAAGGAAAATACTTATAAATTAAGTCTAAATCTTTTTTGCGGTAATTTCCCATTAAATTACAACCGACGAAGCAGTCATTAATTAGGTGAGAATGCATATCGATAATTTCTTTATCACTATAGCTATTTAAAATTTTTTCATACTCACTTTTAGAGTCGATATGTTCAATCATGTACCGAGAATCTTTATAAACTCTCTTTTCAAATAAAACATACTCTTTATAAGATGGATCGGATAAGTAAGAACCTACATTATTAATTTCTTTTTCTTTAAGCATTTTTAATGCTCTTCTATTTAATTTTTGACCATTTGTTTTATTGATATTAAAGAACAAATCGTGTGCTAGGGATAAAGCACTTTCTAAATATTCCTCGTTTAATTTTTGGGGATCAATTAGATTTAATCCTAGCTCAACAAATAATTTATCTCCCTTGTCAAAACTCGATATAAACATATTCATACCATAGTTTTCTCTAAGAGCCTCGTTAATTTTTTCTCTAGTTTTATACTTATAATTCGTATAAATTAAATATTTTTTTAATATTCTAATTAGAAAGGCGTTATACCTTGTATACTCTAACTGAAACATAAACGATGCAGTATAGACATTGTATTTATCTGTTTTAAGTAGTCTTGCATCATAACCGTCCATAGTTACTAATTCTATTTTCATTTACATCACTCTTTTAAACATCTTTTCAATTTCATATTTGGTAAACTTAATTATCGTAGGTCTTCCATGAGGGCAGTTATAAGGATTATCGCATGTAACAAGTTCATTGAGCAAGAATTCTGCTTCATCAAGAGTAATCCTCGAATTGCCTTTAATCGAAGCTTTACATGCAATAGTCGCTGCTACCTTGTCGTTAAACTTAACTGGATCAAAGTGTGCTTCCTCCTCGATAATTGTATCTATAACAGCTTTAATAGTATCGTATTCCTTGCCTGTCTTAACCCATGATGGATGTGCACTTATCTTAAATGTGTTTATACCAAATTCACTTATTTCAAACCCCATATTGATAATAATATCTATATTATTTCTAACGATTTCAAACTCACTTTTTGATAATTCAAGTGTAATAGGAACCAACATGCTTACAATGTCGTGACTGATTATTCCCTTGAGCACTTTTTCATAATTAATTCTTTCTTGGGCAGCATGCTGATCAATTAAGAATATCCCTTCGGCATTTTCTGCGATGATGTATGTACCAAGAGCGATGCCAACAGGATATAACTCGAGTTTTTTTAGTTGATTGTTTTTATCGTTGAAAGTAAAATCTATGCTCTCCTGGCAAGATTCTTTATCTATAAAAGTATTACTTGAGTAGACAGTTTTTTCTTCATTTACAAACATGCTTACCGGCAAGCGAGAAATAATTGGATCATCTATACTTTCATCACTATATTCTTCCTCACCATCAGAACCTATTTTAGGAATTAACATAGATGAATAAAGTGCATCCTTAATTGCCTTAATGAGGACTTTAGATAACTCATCCATCTTGGATACTTTTACATCCTGTTTTGTCGGATGAATATTGACATCGACCAGTGTTGGATCTGTTTCAATATTTATTACGACAATCGGATAGAGATTGTCTGGTTTATAAGTCGAGTATGCTTCGTTTATCATTTTATTGATATCTAAATTTTTAATAACTCTCCCATTTATAAATGTTGTCATATGGTTTCTGTTACTTCTTAAAATAGAAGGTTTCCCGATATATCCATTCACTAAAAAGTCATCATTTTCACCATTTATTAAAAGCATATTCTTACTTATTTCTAGCCCGTATATTTCGTGGATTGTCTTTAATAAATCTCCGCTTCCACTAGTAGAAAAAGTCTTCTGTTCATTGTTTACTAATGTAAATGCAATATCGGGATTTGATAGAGCAAGTTTCTCAAGATATAAAACGACACTAGCTAGTTCAGAATTTTCACTTTTTAAAAATTTTAATCTAGCAGGTGTATTATAAAAAAGATTGGACACTTTAATCGATGTGCCAGTTCTTAATGTGGCTGGACTTATATCCAAAATTTGTCCACCTTTAATATGTATACTAGTACCATCTATTCCATTAGAACTTTCTAATACTACATCACTTACTGAAGCGATAGAAGGAAGTGCTTCTCCTCTAAATCCCAATGTATTTATAAAATATAGATCATCTTCTTTATATATTTTACTAGTAGCATGTCTTTGAAAACAGTTTTGAACGTCCATTTTGTCCATGCCAATTCCGTTATCTATGACAGAAATTCTTTTCTTACCTGATTCCTCTAATTCCACTTTAATACTGGTGCTTTTTGCATCAATTGAATTTTCCACTAACTCTTTAACGACACTGGATATTCTTTCTACAATTTCACCAGCAGCAATCTTATTGGCAAGCGTCTCACCCATTACTTTGATTTTACTCATGTACGCCCCCTACTATACTTGGACGAATATTAATGTATTTCATTAAATCTTGTGGTACAGTTATTTCTATCTCATCAGTCGTTTTAATAAACCCAAGCCCACATATAACTATATCAGAATTAGCACTAACTTTGAAACTCATGCCGATAATTTGTTTATCATATAATCTTTTAATCTCTAAGTTCTTACTAAAGTAAAAGACTATGCTAGACTTATTTGAAACTCTAACGTTAAATAAGTTCGAAATCTTATATGTGCATGCTTCCTTATTTTGATAAGTTATAGGCTTAATCTCACTTATTATATTACTTTCTTTTCTTAGTTCAAAGTTTTCGATAACAAAACCGGGAGAATCGATAATTGTCATATTATCAATTTGAACTCTTAAAAAGTCCATCGTTGTATTCTCTTTATAACTAGTTGCGATTCGTTTCCTATTAGAATCATATTTATCCATAATAGCATTGATAAGTGTCGACTTCCCAGCATTAGTAAGACCTGTAAAATATATTTCACTCTTACCATATAGTGATTTAATAAAAGTATTTAAATTTGTTTTACTGCTAGTAAATATAATTTCTTCTTTTATTCTATATACTTTTCTCAAGTATGCTCTAATTTGATCGAAAGAAACATTTTTTGGAATAATATCACTCTTGCTTACGACTAATGTTTTAGGTACTTTTATTGATTTAAAAATATTAATTACTTCATCAAATATATCTATAAAATCCACTAAGAAAACTACATATTTGGCGTTTTTATTAAGGGTAGTAATTATTTCTTTCTTACTCTTGGGTTCTATATTTTTTTCATATTCGCCATAATGTATCATTTTGTAGCAGCGACTACAATATTCACTAGTATCAAACTTTTCTTCTTTCACATATCCTGGTTTTTCCTTATTTGTGCATTGCATTTTTGCTCCACAACCAAAACACACTTTACTCATAGTATTTTCCCCTTTCAAATACACCTCTTTTGGAGAAATGTTTAATTATAAGTCTTTCAAAAAATCTATTGATTTTTGTTTTTTTAAAATCATTTGTACTTATAGGATTTACTAATATGCTAACTAACCCCATTCTATTTGCTCCAAATACATCAGTTATGAGTTGATCCCCTACTGAAGCCACTTCTTCAGGCTTAACATTATATATGGAAAGAATTTTTTTATATTTTCTTTTAAACGGCTTTCTAGAAGAACAGGCGGCATCTACTACTAGCCCTTCTTTAAAAGGACTTACTCTTTTTTTACCGCTATTACTCATAATAATTGGTTTAATTCCAGTTAATTTTATATCGCTAATCAAATCTTTTAGTTTTTTAGTTGGTTCTGTTTCGCTAACTGGAATAATTGTATTATCTAAATCAAATAAAATTATTTTAATTCCAGCATTTTTAAGCGATTCATAGTCTATTGAATAAACGCTTTTTTTATATATATCGGGTAAAAACATGTACATAAAAAATCACTCTTTTTCTATAAAAGATTATATCATATATACTTTTTCTCTACAATAAAACGCAATTAAAAAATCACTTAATTAAGTGATTTTTTATTTTACT
The DNA here is from genome assembly GCA_902773365.1 of uncultured Erysipelotrichaceae bacterium. Classification (GTDB taxonomy): domain Bacteria; phylum Bacillota_I; class Bacilli_A; order RF39; family UBA660; genus RUG11867. The sequence goes on along the minus strand of CACYEG010000020.1, from coordinate 3,710 downwards.
AATTCGCTTATTATATCTTTTGTTCTCAAAGTATTATCTCTACCATACTTACCGTAAATTTCATTAGTTTCGTAGACTAGCCCATAATATTGAAGTATTCTATAATCATGCTTTTTATTATATGTATCATTTAGCCAAATAGTTAATTTAAAGCTACCGTAATCATATATTATGTTGCACATAAGAATTCCAATACCTTCATTATCAATAACTAACTTTTCATCTGGTCGAACGAATACATGTGTCGGTTTACCAAGTTGATTAAAAATTTCTTGTATTATTTCTTTTATACCATCGTTATTTTTATAGTTAAATTTTTTATTAAACATGATGTCTTCATTTATATTAATAAACCAGCAATTATTGCTAAGGGCTTCTTCGTATGTTTTATATTCAGTATCATTACATTTATCTTTTATTACTAAAGAAAATACTGTTTCGTCTGCACTATTCTTTACGGTAATTTCTTTTTTACCTGAGTCCCAAGATGACCCTTTTACGTCACTTATACTATGTACTTTATAATCAACTGGCTTATCACTACCATATTCTCTATAATTAAAAGTATATGACGAATCTAGTTTGTTTAAATCTATTGGTGAGCCATCTATTCCATCAACTAGTTTTGTTAGTATACTTTTTGACTTTGATGGTATAACTGCTTCCGTAATCCAGAAATCTTTTTTTATATTTGATTCCTTTTCCTCATTAGATACATTACTATTTGATGATTCATTATTTTTTGAGTCTGGTTTATTCTTTGTAAAATATACTACTCCACCTATTAAAACAGCAATAGCTATAATCACACCTAAAATTTTCATTATCACACTTTTTCCCATATTATTTTTCCTTTCATCATCTTAAATTTATTATACAATATGTTACTTATAATGTAAATGTTAAAATAATATATAAAAAGAAAAGATATAAGGCCTTTATATTACCTCGTATCTTTTTCTAAAATTAGTTAGCACTAATTTTATTTTTGTTTCTTAAGTAAGTCGCGAATTTCTTCTAATAAAACAATTTGTTCATCTTTTTTAGCTTCAACTTTTTCTTCTTCTTTCTTCCTCTTTTTAGTTAAAGCAGTGAAGACTTTAAGAAGCATAAATAGAACAAACGCCATTATTAGAAAATTGATGATGCTAGTTACGAAATGCCCCCAATTTAAGTATTGGCCACCATATATTTTGATGCGTCCAGCGATCTCAGCACCACCTATACCGTTGATTAATGGATTGATAAAATCGTCTGTCAAAGCAGTGATAAGTCCTGCAAAAGCAGTACCTATGATGACACCAACTGCCATATCCATGACATTTCCTCTTAAGACAAATGCCTTGAAATCTTCCAATAGTCCTTTTACTTTTTTCTCCATGATTCTAGTTCCTTTCTAACCTTATTCTAGCACATTTAAAATGTAGAGTCACTAATTAAATGCAAGTTCTACATCTAAATTTTCATCCTTATATGCTATATACAAAAATATGATGCCACTTATAAATATTAAGAATGACGCAAAAAAAGAAAGAGTTACTAATAATTTCTTTTTGTCAGTATCATTTTGTTTTAGTGATTTTACTCCATTATAGGCATCTATTAAGAAGTATCCATAGACTATTACGAGTATTGAAAAGATGACTATGATAATTTCCCTATATTTTTTCTTATCTTCCTCATTTTTATAAAGTATATATTTTTTCTCATAGTCATTTGATATAAAGCTAAAAAGAATAATACCTAAATATATTACCCATATAAAATCTTCAATTGCTATTTCTTTTAGTCTGGATTCATTTTCACTATTCGTCATAATAAAATATATTATTTATACAAAATAAAAACGACTATTAGTCGCCTTTATTTAAGTACTTATGAGTTAATGCTGCTAAAAGTGAACCAACCATAGGTGCAACTATGAATACCCATACTTGCTCTAAAGCTTTACCACCAGCTAAAATGGCAGGTGCTAAACTTCTTGCAGGATTGACAGATGTACCAGTTAGTCTTATTCCTAATAGATGCACAAATGCTAAAGTTAATCCGATAACAATACCAGATACACTTGCATATTTTTCATCGCTAGTAACACCTAATATAGTATAGATAAATACGAACGTTAAGATAACTTCGACTAGCAATGCGCCTAATAGAGATATACCAGTACTAGATAACTCTAAGAAACCATTTGTACCTAATGCATCCTTGCCAATTCTAGCACCTAGTATTAGATATAATAGAAGACTACCTGCTAGTGCACCAAGTACTTGAGTTAAAACGTAGAATAAGAATTCTTTTAGTGTAATCTTCTTCTTTAGATACATAGCAAAAGATACTGCAGGATTAACGTGGCATCCAGATACTGGACCGATCACATAAGCCATTGCAACTATAGATAGACCAAACGCTAAGCTAGTTGCCACTAAGTTTGCACTAGATAAAACTGCTATTCCTGTACCAAATAACACGAGTACCATTGTACCTATGAATTCAAGAATATACTTCTTCACCTCATCAATACTCCTTTCTACTATTAATTTTAATCATTAATTATTTATATGTCAATTTAAAGTATATATCGCGTAATTTAGAATACTTGCAAACATTATCCATAAAAGATATGGAATTTGTAAATAAGCACTGAGTGGATTTACTTTTTTAAATTTCATAATCATACATAATACTAATGCAACTAGTAGAAGAATCCATATGAAGGCGAATAAGTACCACTTAAATGTGAAAAATATAAAGCTCCAAACTAAGTTAACTCCAAGTTGTAAATAATATATCTTCTTTAGTCTATCATCACTACTCTTCTCTGTTACTAGATAAAATGATACACCCATGAGAATATATAATATACTCCAAACTATTGGAAAAATTATGCCACTAGGCGCAAAAGAAGGTTTAATGATATCTTTATAACCACCCATTCCACTTGTAAGAAGACCTACTATAGTACCTAAACCTAAAGGTATCAATATGTTAATTATCAATTTTTTATAATCTATTTTCATAACATCACCTATTTAATAGTATTAGTAATTTTTAAAAAAATACTCTCGATTATGCAATAAAATGATATAATGTATTCGAGGTGTTATATGGAAGATATCATTAGAATTGAAGCTTTAGACAAACATTACGGTAAAACACACGCAGTAAATAACCTATCATTTAGGGTAAAAACCGGTGAATTGTTTGCATTTCTTGGCGTAAATGGCGCAGGTAAAAGTACTACCATCGGCATGATGTGTGGCCAAATACCAAAAGACGCAGGAAAAATAATTATCTCTGGTCATGAAATAACTGGTGAAGCTAGAGAAATAAAAAAGGACATAGGAGTCGTATTCCAAGATTCACACTTGGACGAGTCACTTACTGTATACGAGAATTTACTCTATCGAGCGGGGCTCTACGGAATTACTAAAGATAATTTTACTAAAAGATACAAAGAAGTATCGCGATTATTCGAACTAGACGAAATAAAAAATCAAAAACTTAAAACTCTATCAGGCGGTCAAAGGCGAAGAGTCGACATAGCAAGAGCGATTATACACAATCCTAAAATACTTATACTAGATGAGCCTACTACGGGATTAGATCCAGGAACTAGAAAAAAAATATGGAAATCTATCGAAACTTTGAGAAAGAAAAACAACATGACTATCTTTCTAACTACACACTATATGGAAGAAGCAGTCGAT
>CACYEG010000019.1 GCA_902773365.1 uncultured Erysipelotrichaceae bacterium | reverse complement strand
TGGTATTATCATCAACATACACGCTAATAAAAATATTATTTTCTTCTTCATCTTAATCCTTCTTTCTATTCTAAATAAATATTATCATAGTTAATTCATATTTTCAATAAAAAACACGATGCTTCTTATTATGGTTTGTAGCATTGTGTTTATTAATATATTACATATCTTTAGTAAGTGCATCTTTATAGTTGTTATAATATTGTATACCAGATATTACTGAAAGTATTGTTGCAATTACTATTAGAGCGTCGGCAACTTTTATATTGATCAGTTCAAATGGTAAATTGTATAAAAGCATAAGTGAGACTCCACTCATCATGCAAATGGTTTTTATTTTTCCAGCGATACTTGCTCCTACGGCTTTACCACCTTTTTGACCAGCCACCATTTTAATTGAATCTACAAATGTATCTCTAGTAATAATAATTACAGGTATTGCAGCTGAAATAAATCCGTCTACAGCCAAAACTATCAATATCCCATTAACTAGAATTTTATCTGCAATGGCATCCATTACTTTTCCAAAATCTGTTACCATGTTATACTTTCTAGCAATATGGCCATCTAAAAAGTCAGTTGTACTTGCGATAATAAATAAAACCGCACAAATTAAATATTTTAGACTAACTTCAATTCTTCCTGCGATTAAAAACGTAGGCCAAGTAAATCCAACTTGATAGAATGGGAACACCATCATTATCAGTACTATAACTGATAAAATAATTCTACTTACTGTTATTTTATTAGGTAAATTCATAAATAATATCCTCCTATTATAATTGTTTTATTATCCATATTAATAAAATTGCTACTAGCAAAATCGTTACTATTATAGCCATTATTAACTTCGATTGTGACTTATCTTCTGATGGCTTTAAATATGGTGTTATTGCAGGAACACCAATCTCGATAGTTTCTTCGATTTCTTTTTGCTCTTTTTGTTGAATGGCTTTTTCTAAATCTTCTACTGGGATTTTAGATGTGTATTCAAACATGTACTCATTAAATTTATCTATAATGCTAGTACTATCTTGACCTAAATATTTTGCATATATAATCAAGTACTCTTTAAGTTTGAAAATATCTTTAAAGCTGCCTATCGCCCCTTCTTCAATTTGTTCGAGAGCGGACAAAGGTATTTCTGTATCGTTACTAGCTTCTTCTAAACTTATCCCAGCATCTACTCTCGCATTCTTAAAAGATGCTGCTATTTCATTCACATTTTCACTCCTTAATTATAAATAATACTTTATAAGCCTTGTTCTGTACCGCAAGCGGTGACAAACATTTATCTTTTAGATTAAATCTAAACCTCAAAATCGTTATTAATTCCTATTTGAAGCTCCCCTACCAAAATTTGGGTTTCTCACTTGTGGGGTTTACCACGTTCCACTTCTTCCGTTTCCAGAAGAACTCGTCTCTTTGGCACTTTCATATCTAATTTGACCATGGTTAGGTCATTTCGAAGCCGTTATAGTTATACTATACCTAGGGTTATTTTTTCCCCTAGCACAAACATTACCAATCATTCCAGATTGAGTGAGCAAGGACTTTCCTCAAGTAGATAGCTACCAGCGTTTGTCCAAGTATTATTCTTCATCTTGTTTACCATAAACAATTTTTTCTAAATTAGAGATTCTTCTCAATAAATCGACATTGTTACTTGTGAATTTTCCCATCTCGCTAGATTCTTTAATTGATTCGATCTCAAGTCTTAGTTTTCTCAATTCGTTTTTTAGATAATTATTTTCATCGATTAAATCTTTTATCTCTTTTTCTTTTGCTCTTTTAAATTTAGCAAATTCATTATAGTCTGCGATGACATCGTCTAAGAAGGCATCAACTTCTCTTGGACTATACCCTTTTGCGTCATAATTAAAATCTTTATCGAGTATCCCTTGTGGAGATAATTTAATATCTAATTCGTTCATAGCAAACTCCTTTTTACACCACTAATTTTACTTAATTATGCTTATTTTGTCAAGGTAGCCTATTTTATTTCTTCATTTGCCACATAGTATTTTTTACCTTCTACTTCAATTCTCGATATAAATTCCGAAATTCCTGTACGTCTAATAGTAGTGCCTTTATTAATTTTACCAACTATATTTGGTATATCAATAGATGGAGCATTTCTATAATATATAGCATTTTTTAAATGTATCACTTCATCTATTTCTTCAAAATCTACATATGGCAATTTTATACTCATAGGATTGTCTTTTATTTCATTTTCATTTTCTACATATTTAAAGTATGAAATATTTAAATCGACATTACCTTTTATTCCTTTAACTTTACCATTTTTTGTGTACTGCCACATGTTATATTCACCTTTATAATCAGTTTTTTCTGTATAATGTGCTAACCATATAAGCTTACCTGCCAATTTCCCTGTATAAAGTTTGTATGTAAAAGTATTTTTGTTTGTATATACCATCGTATCATATCCATATGATGATACATTTTCAGTAAATGTAAGAATACTATCAGTAATATCACCACCATCTACACCTTTTAGTCTACCTTCACCGATTGTTTCGATATCGTAAACTACCGGATAAGATAATTTATAATCTTTAATCAAGTTCATAACAAATTCTGATTCTTCAATTGCTTCTTCAGTGGTTTTAGCTGTACCAAAAAAATAGACTCCAACTTTTAATCCAGATGCTATTGCTCCTTCAATATTTTCTTTAAAATTTGCATCTTCATATATTTTTGAACTATTTATTCCCCTAAATCCGCACCTTATAATAGCAAACGATATTCCCGTATTTGCAACTTCTTCCCAATCAATTTTACCTTGCCATTCTGATACATCTATACCATATGATATTCCATAAGATAAGTATAGTTCACTGATATCATGATCTAATATCTCTTGATCTTTATATAATGCAGTGGATTGATCGAAGTTATATATTGGCTTACCAAAATTGTTTTTGACTTTTTTAAAATAAAAGGAAATAAGACTATATAAGAAAAAGCTTACAATTAAAACTATAACTGCAATGCTAATTCTAATTACCAAATCTTTTTTTATATTTCTTTTTCTCATACTGCTCTACCCCAGATTAGATTATATCACATTAATCAATGCTTTTTAATCTGATTAAATACTTTTTGTAAAGCAAGTGCCCTTTTAGCGTATTTAACATCCTCTAGTAAGTAATCTATAAAAATATCAACTCTATTCATAATGACCTCTTTTCTAACAATATAATCTCATTACTTGTGTAAAGTATAAAGCTTTTCGACAATTTCTTTATCATTATTACTATTTTTTTGATATTATATTGGTGGTGATAACATGAATGAAAATACTGTAATTGATAATAAAAAAAGTCCAATATTCTTAACTGGACTTCTATCAATAATCTTAATAATTACATTTATATTTACTCTAAAAAATTATGAACCTGCTAAAAACATAATAATAACTGGTGGTATCATCACTTATCCACTAAGTTTTTTGTTAATTGCACTAATTAGCAAATACTATGGATTTAAAGAAGCAAGAAAGAGTATTTTGGTTAGTTCTCTACTTTACATAACTTTTATGCTTCTTGCAATCGCTTCTATAATACCTGTACCAAACCAAGCCACAAGTGGATATAACGCAATAGTTCAATATATATTTGCAAATAACTTCAAAGATTTTTCATGGATAACACTTTTTTATCCGATGTTAGGACAATTTTTAGGTGTAGTAATTGCCTATAGCGCAAGTCACTTACTATTTGCGACAATTTATACAGTTACTAAAAACTATACAGTAGATTATCTTGCTATGGGGCTGGGATTATTTATAGCTTATATAATAGATAGAATAATATTCATACCCATTCTTTTAGCAAGGGGACTTTTAAAAGGAACAAATACTTTTAACTATTTAATACAGATTTTGACAAGCGAATTTATTGCTGCAGTATTTATGACGATAGTCTTAATAATAATTTATATAATTATTGTAAACATCAAAAAAGCGAAGAATTAAACTTCGATTTTTTTTATCCATTTTTTATCTGTTTCACTAACTCTATAAGAATCTTTAATTTTTCTTATTGACATTTTAATAATGGATTTATCTATTTTATTATTTAATAAAAACTCTTTAGCTTTTTGTGTGTATTTAATATATAAAACACTTATAAGCCAAGCAAGGGCCATTTCAGAATAATATCCATTTGTTTTGCATGAACTAATTATTTCGAATACTTTATCGACGTAATCGTCGTCAATAAAGAATCCAAGGAGGATAATGAATCCTATTCTTTTATGAAATTCTTTTTCGCTTTCGATTAGTTCTCTTGCCTTACTAAAAAAGTATTCCCTATCTTTTTTAATAACTTTAGAATGCATGATAAACGAATCGCAGAGACTCCAATTAGTAATCATTTCAATACTTATATCGAAGTACTTTTTGTATGTTTCGATATCTTTTAGTAGACTAATTACAAATAGCTTAATCATCCTTATTTCGAATATATTATCGTCTTCTACTCTAAGTATTTTGTCGATATCTTTTATATGATTTTTGGCAAAATCTAGTAGTACAGGTAGTCTAACGCCTACTATGTATAAGTTATCTTTTATCAATTTAGAACTAAAGGACGAATATTTTTCGTCCCTATTAGATTCTAAAAATGATATTATTTCTTTTTTCATATTACTTTTTCTCTAGTTATCATTTGCCCCAAAATTGGACTAATACCGACGAATATTTCTTGTACTTGACTTGGTGTTATTTTTCCATCTCGCCTTGCTTGTTCTGCTTCCTTTAATTTATCTACTGCCTCTAATAATACGTCATAATCGATTTCTGCACTAGTTAAAGAACTCTTTAAATTAGTAGTATTACCAGTGAAAGCTCCTAAAAGCATATCATCTTTAAATCCATTTTCCATTAGCCATCTTGCAACTGTTTCTTGGTAAATACAATTTGTCGTTTGATAGCTGTCGCTATAATTATCTCTAATTGTTTTAAACTCAAGATAAGATTCCAATCCTTCTTGTAATCCTGT
>CACYEG010000018.1 GCA_902773365.1 uncultured Erysipelotrichaceae bacterium | reverse complement strand
GGAAGCACTGATACGACCTTTTATGTGATTACGTTATACTTTGGTTCTGTTGGAATAACCAAAATCCGCTATGCACTTAAAGCTGGATTATTTGCTGATTTTATTGGAATATTAATGAGTTTTCTATTCGTATATTTAATATTTGGTCGATAATTAAAAATCTATATATTTTGTATTTTTTGTATGCAAAAAATTATTAACTAATCTAACTTTCTTATAATTTGATAGAAGTAATTATTTTTTTGCATTAAAAACTGCGCAAAAACACATTTTTCGCCTTTTGCAATTGAAGTTTCTCTTTGGTATATTTTAAGCGAAAGGAGGACAATGCTATGAATCAGCTATTTCTAGTGGGTAGGCTAACGAAAGATCCAGAAATAATAAAGATTGGAGGATTAGATCAATGTAGAGTTACACTCGCAGTAAAAAGGCAATTTAAAAATTCTAACGGTGTCTATGAAACAGATTTTATAACCTGTACTATATGGAACGTAATAGCTAATAAAGTTTGTGATTATTGCAAAAAGGGCGATTTAATCTCTTTAAAAGGGCGCATACAAAACAACAACTATCTGGATAAAGACGAAAAAATGGTCTACACCTATGATATTATTGCAGAACAAGTGTCTTTTATGCAAAAAGAAAATAACGATAAAAAAGAATTGATGGATTCAAACAATACAGAAAATTAATAAAAATAAATATATATACATATTCTTATAGTGGTGAACATGATGAAAAAAATATTTGAGTGGATCGGCGGATTTGCGCTTATAGTTTTTAGCTTTTATTTTACAGATAGAGTTAGTTTATTAGTTGCTAGCAAAAGCAAATTAATGCAGGAAATTAAATCTGTAAGTGCTACATTTTATGAGAAACCAATCGATGCAAAGATCGATAAAAAAAATAATACGGTAGTACCAGGAATTTATGGTAAAAAAATAAATGAAGAAGAAAGCTATACATCTATGAAAGAGTTTGGCATTTTTAATAAGAATTATCTTGTGTATAATTTAATCAAGCCTAAAAATTCTTTGCGTGAAAATATCGATAAATATATAATTAGTGGAAATCCCCTAATAAGAAATGTCAGTTTAATTGTTAATGATAACGAAGAAGTAACTTCATTCTTATCAAGCGAGAACATCAAGTTCGATGAGATCGTTAAAAGTAGCGATAGACAAAGCGATGGTGAAATAATAAACGGTGCTAAAGATAAAAAAGAATTTGAAAACATTACTTCAGAAAAAAAACTATGTATTTATGAATATAGCAATTTAAATGAATGTTTTAAGAAAAAATATTTTATACTAAAACCAATTATTAAGCTTAATTCTTCAAACATCATTACTGTTAAAGACCAGGTTAAACCTGGTATACTTATCCTCATTGATGATAATGCAAGGATAGAGCATGTAAAAGTTTTATTGGGTGAAATAAAATATAAAGACTTAAGTATCGTATATGTATCCGAACTAATTAACGAGGCAAAGTAAATATTCGAATGTCTTTTTAATTCTACTTATAATGACCAATAGACTTTTTCTAACTTATTTGATATAATGACTATAACGAATTAACTTTATTAAATATTTTAGAAAAGGAATGATTAATATGAGTAAAATTAAGATAATGGCCTTAGGCGGACTTAATGAGAATGGAAAAAACACATATATCGTCGAAGTAGATAGCGCTATTTTTATTTTTGATGCCGGCATTAAATTTGTAAGTGAACAAATGTATGGAATCGACTACATAATCCCAGATTACGATTATTTGGTAAAGAACCATAAAAGAATAAAGGGATTATTTTTAACGCATGCTCATCCTGAAAATGCCCTTGGTGTTTTTGATCTAGTAAAAGTTTTACCGAATATAAAGATATTTGCAACTAAATATACTATCGAATATTTGCGATTAGAGGGATTTGATGTAAGCAAAATAATAGAAATTACTGCTCATCATAAAATTAAGTTTGGACAAATTAGTGTGTTTCCAATAAATATAAATCACTCTGTACCAGATTCTGTTATGTATGTAGTTAATACAAAAGATGGCGCAATTGTATATACTGGAGACTTCCTAATCGATCCTAGTATGACTGGATCTTACAGCATGGATTTAGGTAAAATCGCATATGTCGGTAAGCTGGGAGTTTTAGTTTTGATGAGCGAATCTGTTTTCTCAGAAAAAATTGGCCATACTTCACCTAATCATAGATTCGAAAAGTTTTATACTGAGATAATTAACAAAAAAGAAGGGCGCTTAATCATAAGCTTATTTGATGATCACTTATATACAATACAAGAAATATTTAATTCACTTCTTAACTTTCATGGTAAAGTTGTAATTATGGGGCATAAGTTGCAAGCCTTAATAAATATGGCTAAGGATAATAACTATTTAAATATTAGACCGGGATTGATTGGCGGATTAGACGACATAGATAAGAAAGATACGGTAATATTAGTTGCTGATGATAAAAAAAATCAGTACCACGGCATTAAAAAAATCGTAAATGGATATGATAAATTTATCAGTTTAAAAGAAAAAGATGCAATTCTTTTTGCGGAACCAGTTTATGACTATACAGAAAAGGATTTAGTGGATTTACAAAATGACTTGGCATTAATGAATATTGAAACTTATTCTATACCTAAAGATCGTAATATTTTACATCATGCATCAAGCGAGGATTTAATGATGATGATAGATTTATTAAAACCAAAGTATGTAATGCCGGTTGAAGGAGAGTATAGATACATGGTAGGTAATGCAAACCTTGCCAATAGTTTGGGAATACCTAAAGAAAATATTGTACTTAAAACAAATGGAGAAGTTGCTTTATTTGAAGATGGTGTACTTTCAGATAAAAAAGAAATTATTACAGTAAATGAATCATTAATTGATGGTTCAATTAAAGAGGATGTCGGTGAACTTGTAATAAAAGATCGTGAAATACTTGGAGAAAGTGGCATAGTGCTAGTAAGTGCAAGTCTTTCGAAAAAAACCAAGAAGCTATTAAGTGGCCCAGAAATAACAACTAGAGGTTTTATATATGTAAAGGACTCTAGTGAAATAATTGAAGAAATAAAAAGAATCAGCACGGAAGTTATTGAAAACAATACTAATGATACATTCGTGGATTACAATAAAATAAAACAAGAAATCAGAGAAAGGCTCGGTAATTATTTTTACAGTGAAACTGAATCTAAACCGATGATAATCGCTGTTATTCAAGAGATATAAGGAGTTAATATGAAACAAATTAAAATGGAAGATATTGTGACATTTTGTAAACAGTACGGGTATATTTTTCAAGGAAGTGAAATATATGGAGGTCTTGCTAATACTTGGGATTATGGCCCCTTAGGTAGAGAATTAAAAGAGAATATTAAGAAAGCTTGGTTTCAAAAATTTATACAAGAAAATATTTATAACGTTGGATTAGATTCTGCAATTTTGATGAATCCTAAGGTATGGATGGCAAGTGGGCATGTTACAAACTTTGCAGATCCTCTAATCGACTGTAAAAAATGTAAATCTCGCCATAGAGCAGATAAATTAATCGAAGATTTTACTAAGGGAAACGAAACTGCAGACGGCTGGTCTAACGAAGAATTAGAAACATATATTCGCGACAATAAAATCGCTTGTCCAGTTTGTGGAAGCACGGAATTTACTCCAATAAGAAAGTTTAACCTTTTATTTGAAACAAAGCTAGGTGTGACAGAAGATACAAAGAGTACAGTCTATTTAAGAGGAGAAACTGCACAAGGAATATTTACTAACTTCAATAATGTACAAAGGAGTATGCGCCTTAAAGTACCTTTCGGTATTGGTCAAATAGGTAAGAGCTTCAGAAACGAAATCACTCCAGGAAACTTTATATTTAGAGTTAGAGAATTTGAACAAATGGAATTAGAATTTTTTTGTAAGCCCGGTACAGATTTAGAGTGGTTTGGTTTCTATAAGAACACATGTTTGGACTTTCTAAAGACATTAGGCATTAAAAAGCAAAATCTTCGTTATAGAGATCACAGAAAAGAGGAGTTAGCTTTTTATAGTAAAGCAACTACAGATATAGAGTATAACTATCCTATGGGATGGGGAGAACTATGGGGTATTGCCGATAGAACAGACTATGACTTAGGCGTTCATATGGAAGCCTCTTCTGTCGATTTAAGATATCTAGATCCGGAGACTGGAGAAAAGTATCTTCCTTATGTAATAGAACCATCAGTTGGAGTTGATAGACTTTTGTTGGCACTATTGTGCGATGCATATGAAGAAGAAATACTAAACGACGGCGAAACGCGAGAAATTCTTCACATTCATCCAGCTTTAGCTCCATACAAAGTTACAATTTTACCATTAATTAAAAAACTTCATAGCGATAAAGCTAAGGAAATATATGCGACTCTTTGCAGCGAATTTATGGTTAATTATGACGAAACTGGTTCGATTGGTAAAAGATATAGAAGAAGCGATGCGATAGGTACACCATTCTGCATAACTATAGATGATGAAACTATAAACAATAACGTTGTAACTTTACGAGATAGAGATACAATGGAACAAATTACAATACCAATAAGCGAAGTTAAGAACTATATAAGTGAAAGAATTAAGTTGTGACTCTAAAAAGAGTCCTTTTCTTTTTCTGACAATTTAGTTATAATATTAAATATAGGGTGGTAATAATGAAGGGTAAATTAATTGTTATAGAAGGGACCGATTGTAGCGGTAAAGAAACGCAAACTAAGCTTCTTTGTGAAAAATTAAAAAAGGACAATATTCCAGTATTCTACATGTCTTTTCCTAGATACGATACACCAACTGGAAAAATTATTGGCGGACCAGTTCTTGGTAAACCAGCGATATGTGACTCCTATTTTGGCGATAAAGCAGCGACTATTCCTGGAAAAGTTGCAAGCCTTTATTATGCAGCTGATAGATTATATAATATAGAACAAATAAAAACCAATTTGGATTTTGGCGTTACTGTAATACTAGATAGATATACAATCTCAAATATGGCATTCCAAGGAAGTAAATTTGGTACTGCCAAGAAAAGAAAAGAAATGTTCAAATTTATAGAAACTCTAGAATACGATTTCCTCGGTTTACCGAGACCAGATAAAGTCGTATTCTTGCATATGCCCTACCTTGAAGCAAAAATATTAAAAGAAAAAAGGGAAGAAAAACTAGATAGAGTAGAAATGGATGAGACGTACTTGCGTCTAGGAGAGGAAACATATCTTGAACTTGCAAAATTATATAATTTTATAACAATCAAGTGTGCAGATAATGGTGTTATAAGAAGTATCGAAGATATTAATGAGGAACTCTATAAAACAGTAAAGGAGATTATAAATGGCTAAAAGATTAGTTAATATTATATTGGGCTTATTTGCCGGTCTTACTGGCTCATTGTTAGGTAAATATATTTTAGTATTTATCATATCTTTATTGCCTGTATTAGAACTTCGCGGTGGATTAATTGCAGCATCTTTATTAAAGATGCCGATGTGGGGTAGCATTTTAGTGTGTGTACTTGGAAATATTTTGATAATTCCATTCGTCTTATTCTTAATGGAGAAATTAATTAAAATATTATCGAAGATAAAGATTTTTAAAAAGTTCTTCGACTGGTGGCAAAATAAAGCTCTTAAGAAGAAAAATATAATCGATAAATATGGATATTTGGGTATCATGTTATTTGTAGCAGTTCCCTTACCTGGTAGTGGCGCTTGGACAGGTTGTTTAATTGCAGTATTAATGGGATTAGATAAGAAAAAATCCTTTGTCGCAGCGCTATTTGGAGTGTTTATCGCAGCAGTTATAATGAGCATTGTTTCATTTGGTTTATTAAAAGGAGTTGTGTAAGATGGAGATCGATAAAAGAATATTTAGGTCTTATGATATAAGGGGAGAATACATTACACAATTAAAAGATCAGGACGCCTATAATATAGGTAGAGCGCTTGCAACAATCATATTAAGAGATAAGCATGATACTTGTGTAGTAGGTCACGACAACAGATTGAGTGGTGAAGCTTTAACTAGCAATCTAATAAATGGACTCACTGACGGAGGAGTAAACGTTAAAGATATCGGTTTAGTAACTACACCTATGTTATATTTTGCATCACTACATTTGAGAATAGAACCTGCTGTAATGGTAACTGCTAGTCACAATCCAGTTAATGATAACGGCTTTAAAATTAGTTTTAAAAATTACAACAATGCTTGTGGCGACGAGATAACGGAAATTTACGATTTAATAACTAGTGAAGAATATTCTAATGGAGCTGGTTCCGTAGAAAAAGTCGATATAAGAGAAAACTATATAAAGCTCGTGCTCAGCGATGTTAGAATAAAGAGAAAGTTGAAAGTCGTATTTGACCCTGCTAATGGTGTCGCAGCAACTATTTTAAGTCGCATTTGCGACAATATAGGAGTAGAGCCAATTTATATTAACAACTATAGTGACGGCAGTTTCCCATCACATCACCCAGATCCTAGTGTAGAAGAAAATATGCAACAGCTAAAAGAAAAAGTTTTATTAGAGCATGCCGATTGTGGTATTGGTTATGACGGGGATGCTGATAGACTGGGCTTAGTAGATGAGTTAGGTAACGTTATACCGATAGATACATTTATGGCTATTGTAGTAGATGATTTAATCGACAAAGTAAGTGAAAAAACTTTCCTATTTGATGTCAAATGTTCAAAACTTTTGGAAGATGAAATAATTAGGGTAGGTGGAACACCTTATATGTATAGAACGGGGGCATCTTACACTAAAAATAAAACCAAAGAGTTAGATTTGGCCTTTGGTGGAGAGCTATCTGGCCATGTATTTTTCAGGGATCGTTGGACGGGAATTGACGATGGCATCTATAATGGTATTAGATTTTTAGAAATATTGTCTATTAGTGGCAAAAAGGCAAGTGAATTATCAAGTCACTTAAACAAGTATTATAGTACTCCTGAAATTAGAGTTTCTACGAAAGAGGAGTTAAAATATAAAATTGTCGAAAAAGTCAAAATTTATTCTCAAGAAAAAGGATACCAAATAAACGATATAGATGGAGTAAGAGTAAACTATCCTGATGGTTGGGCATTAGTTAGAGCGAGCAACACTGGACCAAATTTAACTCTTCGTTTTGAAGCACTAAGCGAAGAAAGATTAGAAAAAATTAAAGAAGAATTCTTGGGTATTGTAAATAAATACAATGCTGAATAATTTAACCGACTATTTAATATGATTATTTAGGTGAAATAATCGTGAATGAAATAGACCAAATTAAGAAAAATATAAAAAATAAAAGGCACAATTATAATAGTAAAGACTCATCAAAAAGTAACTATGTAAACTTTTTGATAACGAGGATAATTACTGCTATTATTGTGTTTTTTCTATGCTTGATAGTAACAAATTTTAGTAATAAAGCAGAATATTTTATTAAGAACAAAGTTTTAACTGACAATATTTCTTTTGCTAAAGTAACAAAAATAATCGACAAATATTTGGGATTCAAATTTCCTATCGAAGAACCTATTGAAGACGCTACGGTCTTTAAAGATAAAATAATTGCAGAATCAGTAGAACCATATAACAACGGATATTCACTAGATGTCGGTACTCATTTTTTGGTACCAATTATAAATTCAGGAATAGTTGCTTTTATTGGGGAAAAAGAGGGAATGGGACCTACTGTAATAATTGAAGGAACTGATGAAATTGAATATTGGTATGGTGGATTAGAAAACATTTCCGTTAATTTATATGACTATGTCAGTGCTTCGCAACTTTTAGGAAATACGCAGTCAGAGAAACTTTATCTGGTATTTAAAAAGAATGGCGAATTTCTAGATTATGAAGAAGTTATGGAATAAAATTCATATAAATTATTTGACGTATGTAGTTTTATTATTATCTCTATTAGGTGGGTACGTAAAATATGTAGTGATAATTCTAGCAATTCTATTCGTTCACGAAGCAGGTCATATAATAGCAATTAAGTTTCTCAATAAAAAAATACAATCTATTACTATATTGCCATTTGGTGGGCTTATAATACTCGATGGCCATGTATCCGATTCTATTATAGAAGAACTCCTTATAAGTATAGCTGGTATAGCTAGTCAAACTATTTTTGGTTTAATTCTTAACTTCTTTAAAGATTTTCACTGTTATAGTATAGTTACATATTATAATAAATTATTGATAACATTTAATTTATTACCGATTTGTCCCTTGGATGGTTATAATATTATCAAGTGTTTACTTGAATTATTTGTTCCATATGAGAAGTCTTTACATATATCCATTCTTTTTTCACTTATTATTCTTTCTGGTATTGTTTTAATTAAATCTAATCTTATTAGAGATAATCTTTTATTGATATCATTTATACTATATAGAATACTTTTAGATTATAAGAATATAAAATATCAAGTAAATAAGTTTTATCTAGAAAGAATTCTTTATACATTTAACTATAAACTTAAAAAAATAAAGACAATAAAAAATATGTTTAGAAATAAAGTACATACTATAGATGGCATTAAAGAAAGAGAATATCTTTTAAAATATAAGTATTCACGTAAATAAAAGTGAAGGGGCTTTATTTTTTTTAAATATTAAATTATAATGTAAGAAGGTGATTATATGAAAACGAGAATAATTTCTGCGGCGATAATGCTTGCGATATTTATACCATTATTGATAATAGGTGGAATTCCTTTTAGGATAGCTTGTTGTGTTATTGCTTTACTCGGATATAAGGAATTTTTAGATTTAAAGAAGGATAAAAAATATCCTATTCCAGTTGCCATTATTGGATTAATTATATTGTTTTTTCTAACTGCTTTTAACACTAAAAGCTTAGTTGCAAGTTATGCAATAGATTATAAAGTCGTATCTGGTATGGCTCTTATGTTATTCTTGCCTTGTTTATTTTACTTTGAAACTGGTAAATATACGACAAGTGATGCTTTTAAATTATTTGCATTTATATTGTTCTTTGGCACAATACTCAACACGGCATCTAATTTAATGGTCTATAATAAGTTTTATTTCTATATGCTTTTAATTATTACCGTGATGACGGATACGTTTGCGTATTTTACTGGTGTTAGTATTGGCAAACATAAGTTCTCTAAAATTAGCCCTAAAAAGTCAATCGAAGGTTGTATCGGTGGTATAGTTTTAGGATCGGTTGTTACATGTATATACTATATGACTTTAATAGGCACTGCACCAATATATAAAGTTGTATTAGTAACAGTTATATTAGCGATCGTTAGCGAAGTAGGAGATTTATTCTATAGTGCAATCAAAAGGGAGGCTGGAATTAAAGATTTTTCTCATTTGATTCCGGGACACGGTGGAGTATTAGATAGAATAGATAGTTTGAGTTTTGTAATCCTTGCTTATATTTTATTAGCAGGAATAATTTAGGAGGTATTATGGATATATTAGCTTTAGTATTATTGATTGTGGTGTTGGGAGTACTTATATTCTTGCATGAATTTGGTCACTATATAACTTCTAAAAAGTTCGGAGCTTATGTATACGAATTTTCTATTGGTATGGGGCCTAAAATTTTCAGTTTTAAAAGAAAAAAGAAAAATGATCCGACAGAATATAGTTTAAGATTATTTCCAATCGGAGGATATTGTGCGATCGCTGGTGAAACTAGTGAAGATGATGGAATGGACGTCAAACTCAAAAAAAATGAGTATATGTGCAATAAGCCAATTTGGCAAAGATGTATAATTTTAATTGCTGGTGTTACCATGAATTTCCTATCTGGAATAGTTATACTATTTATCTCAGCTTTGATATTTGGCAGCGTCGATAATGCAAGTTATGTTGGACAAGTAGTAGATGGTTATCCGGTCAGCAAAGCCGGTATAGAAGTAGGAGATAGAATTCTAAAAATTGACGGAAAAAGCGCTAAGACGTGGGATAAGATAACTTTACTTCTAAATTATAAGCATAAAAGCGATACATACGTTTTCACTGTAAAGAAACCGGATGGCAAAGTTGTAGACTATAAAGTTAAACCTATCATTTCAAAAAACGAAGATGGTCAAGAAGTTAGGACATTCGGTATAGGTCAAAACGGTAAACGTCAAAGAGGACTATGGGCTTCGATTAAAAATTCCTTTGCAAAGTTTATATCTATAATCGACTCCATGTGGTCAGTAATTGTAAACTTAATTACCGGTAATCTTTCTTTAAGTGCGCTATCTGGTCCAGTTGGAGTTTATTCGGTAATGGGTGAAGCTGCTCATACAAGTATTGACTCAGTTCTCTTTATCGCAGCATATTTAAGTATTAACTTAGGATTCATAAACATTTTACCATTCCCAGCATTCGACGGTGGTAGAGTATTATTCCTAATTATAGAAAAAATTAGAAGAAAAAAGATGAATTCAAAAGTCGAAAATGCGATTAATACTGTCGGTTTTATTCTTTTGATTATTTTAATGATTGTTATAACAATCAAAGATATATTAAAACTATTTTAAAATCCTCAGAAATTAGAGGATTTTTTTAAAGATAGTGTAGAAAAAGTAGGGAGATTATGAAGTACAAGAAAGCTTCATAAATGATAAACTAATTTTAAAACTAAGGGGATAGATAG
>CACYEG010000017.1 GCA_902773365.1 uncultured Erysipelotrichaceae bacterium | reverse complement strand
TCATTCCATCATCTATAAGCTTTTTAATTGCTCTAAAAGCTACATCCAAATTCTTTCCCTCTCTTAAAGCACAGACAGTAGCTAAATTAAACGTTTTATCTATCTTTCTTTCAATATTTGGGTTAAATATATTTGTATTTACTAAATTTGGTAACACGAAACATTCATTCTTATATTTTTTAACTATCTCCATCATATATTTACTGACAGTAGAATAAGTCGAATTATTTAACGCATAAAGGCCATATTCTTTTAAATCTTTTCTAGTAAAGAAACGTTCTAAGGCACCTCCATGTTCTGTTATTACGACAGGGATGGAATATTTTTTACTTACCACACAAGAAGCATATCCAGCAGGTGAACTTACCATTGCATGAATAATGTCCGGCTTACCATTTTCCTTGATATAATCATCTAATGCATACTCAAGTTTCTTAACATATCTTTTTATCATATATTTGTTTCCAAATTTATTTATATTATAAAGCTTGTAGATATACGTTTTATATCCATTTTCTTGAATAATTCTTTTTTTCTTCTCTTTTAAGTACTTTAATGGAGACTTTAGACGCATTCTATAAATATATAAAATATTAGCTTCTATACCATACTTATTTAAAGCTTCAGTGAACTCTTTATGGTATTGTCCCATAAGTTTATCGGCACCCATTGGATACCATGTCGGTATTACTAGTATTTTCATATCTTATAATTAGTTCCTTCATTTTCGTTTATTATATTTAGACAGTGTCTCATAATATCCTTGCGGCCTTTTTTAGATAAAACCTGTACTAAATCAAAACCAGGGCGTCTATTACCTTCAATAAATGTCGCACCCTTTTCGGTTACTGCAACATCCCATCCAACTAAGTGAATATGTTCATTCACTAAACTAGCATCAAGCACCATTTTTTTAATTTTATTCCAATTAGGAATAGCAAAACCGTCAAAATTAATATGAGATTTTGGGTGTTCGTCAAAATATTCTAGCTTTTTATTAAAAGCTTGACCAACCAGTTTACCTGTTTCTATATCAACTAATACACCCATACCGCCTTTGTGAAAATTATCGACATTTTCTTTACCATTTCCAAAACGCATTGCTGCAAAAAGTATTTCTGATTTTCCATTATAACTAAATGTCATAATTCTAATCGTATTAACACTTGTAGAACATATTTTATTAATCTTGCTATTCTGAACAACATATTCATCTAAAAAAGCATCTTCTTTTTTCATTTTTTCATAAAACTCATCGATATTTTTAATAGATTTCGAATTCATTTTGACAACACCATGTCCGCCTAAACCATCTTTTGGTTTATACATAAATACATCGTGCTTTTTTAAAAAGTCAGTTAATTCTTCTTTTGTTCCATCATAATAAAAGTCTCTACCTATATACTTTTTAAAGTTCTTTAAAAACTTGGGCTTAATAGTAAAAAAGGTTTTGTATTTGCTTGGACTTACTATTTCATAAAAAATGTCTTGATCTTTTATAGTCGCATATTCCTTCTTTTCTTTTCTACTTTTATTGTATAACTCATAGTTAAGATAGTCACTATATCCACATCCCATAGTTAAAAGACACTTTATAAAGTCTAATTTCAAACTTAAAGTATTTCGTCCAGTCTTCTTAGACAACTCTTTAATATCGCTATTAAATTTTTTTGAGTTTGCTCTAGCAGCGTAAGTTAAAATGCTCATGTTAATTCTCCAATCTAATATGATTATACCACTAATATAAAAAAAATGAAGTTTCCTTCATTTATTTTGCTAATAAATCGCATATTACATTAGTTAACTCTGTAGGATTATCTATAGGTAAACCTTCAATAAGCCTTGCTTCGTTATATAAAACTTTAGTGTACTTATCGAATTCTTCTTTGTCACTAGTATATAGTGATTTTAACTTATCTGCGATAGGATGGTCTTTATTAATTTCAAGTATACTTTCAGCCTTAACTTGTTCATCAGTAGGCATAGCATTTATCACTTTTTCCATTTCTATAGAAATATTTCCTCTTGTACTTAAGCATACAGGATGATTTTTTAGTCTAGATGTAAACTTTACTTCTTTTACACTACCTTCAAGGACTTTGCCCATAGCACTAAGCATATCCTTGAATTTATCGTTTTCTTTATCAAGCTCTTTTTTATCTTTGTCACTATCTAAGTTGACGCTTTCGCTTGCAACATTTACAAATTGTTTACCATCGTACTCTCTTAACATAGATAGTGCAAACTCATCGATATAATCTGTTAAATATAACACTTCTAGATCTTTATCTTTAAAGCTTTCAACTTGAGGAAGCATATCTATCTTATCTCTAGTTTCTCCGCATGCATAGTATATTTTATCCTGATCTTTAGCCATATTACCTATGTATTCTTTAAGTGTTACCATCTTCTTTTCTTTTCCAGAATAGAATAACAACAAGTCTTTCAAATCATCTTTATACATGCCGAAATCGTTATATACACCAAATTTCAATTGCATGCCGAAGTTTTGATAGAACTTTTCATATTTTTCTCTATCGTTTTCTAGCATGTTCTCTAATTCTTTTTTAATCTTTCCTTCGATAGACTTAGCGATAAGTTGTACTTGTCTGTCTTGTTGTAATATTTCACGAGATATATTTAGAGAGACATCTGCAGAATCTACAAGGCCTTTTACAAAATTAAAGTGATCTGGCAACAACTCTTTACATTTATCCATTATTAGAACGCCATTAGAATATAGTTGCAATCCTTTTTCATAGTCCTTCTGGTAATAATCGTATGGTGCATGACTTGGAATAAATAATAAACTGGTGAATTCGCACTTACCTTCCACATGATTTCTAAAAGTATGTGCAGGTTTTTCATAGTCATAGAATGTATCTGTATAGAATCTATTGTATTCCTCTTCACTTACATCACTTGTACTTTTTTTCCAGATTGGCACCATGCTATTTAGTGTTTCATCTTCTGTATGAGATTCGTATTCGTCTTTGCTACCTTCTTTTAGATGCTCATGTGTAAAAGGCATAATAATTGGGTACGTAATATAATCTGAATATTTCTTGACGATTTCTTTAATTTTGTAATCCTCTAAGTAATTAGAATATTCACATTCATCGCTATCTTCTTTTAGATAGATTATTATATCTGTACCAAAAGAGTCCCTACTAGCTTCTTCTATAGTATATCCATCTACTCCATCACTAACCCACTTATAAGCACTCTTGCTACCGTACTTGCGGCTTATTACTTCTATTTTAGATGCAACCATGAATGCAGAATA
>CACYEG010000016.1 GCA_902773365.1 uncultured Erysipelotrichaceae bacterium | reverse complement strand
TACACCACTACCAAATATTATCAAATCAATTGGTGTAAATAATCCTAGTATCATACCAGACTTCTTGGAGTTTGCTGGTATTAAATATTGTCCATTCATTCCTTTTTATTCCTTTCTTAATGATTGTTACTGTTGTTCTTTTGTCTTGCTTCTCTTTCTTGTCTTGCTTCTCTTTCAGATTCAATTTTTCTCATAGTAGCATCGTCTTCTTTCTTAAGAGCTTTTTGAAACGACTTTATTTCGTTATATACTGCTACAAACTCATCGTCATTTCCAATACTTGCAGCATTAGACAGTCTTGTATTTAGATCGTTAAAATTAATTCCGTACTTTTGATAAATTCTAGACAATTCGACATCATTATCACCCAATGACTTATACTTAGCGATTGCATTTAACAAATTATCTTTCTTATCTAATATCATTGTTCTTTCACGATTGTTCATGAAATCCCAATTCTCTCGTATGTCTGATCTTAATTGACCTGTATTCGGATCGTATAAGTTCGCCGCATTGGGATTATTATACCAATCCCGAGCCATAGCTTGACTATCGTTCAAATAATCACTTAATGTATTAGCATTTGGATCCGCATCTTTTTTCCATTTGCTATATTTATAGTTAAATTCATCTGGACTTATTCCGATGTTCGTTAGCGAATCATTATATTTTTTGCGATAATCTATGTACTCTCTATCTGCATTAGTATCAATTTTATAATTCTTAAATGCATCCATGAACTTTTTATGAGATTGTAACTGTGCGTCCTGTGCTGTAAATCCAGTTCCAGTCCATCTCTCGTGGCGAGCTGCTCTTCTATCATCTCTGCGCTCTTGCACCCTGATATTATGGCCTTTAAGCCAACTCCCGCCACCTTTAGCGGTATAATTAGCTCTATTTACTCTAGCAGTAGTTAATTGATTATTAACCTGTCTGCTAAGATTTCTAGCATCTTTTATACTATGCGCATTTCTTGCTCCCCATAGCGTTCTCACAATTCCAGAACCTGCCCCTGCTAAGCCACTTCCTATCTTTTTCCATTTATTATCACCGTCTGTCGCATTATAGTTTCTAGCAAATCGCCCAACTGTAGATCCTAACAATCCACCAGAAACTCCAGCCATGGCAAATGCACGTTTAGCAACATCTCCAAATGATCCAGCTCCCTTAATTCCAATTAAGTCTTCAATCATTTTAGGAACGTCTTTACCAAATTTAAACAATCCGAATGTTAAGAACACCAAAGCAAATGTACGTTCTACAACACTTATAACGCTTGTTGAGCCACTGTATGCCGTGGAAAAAAGATTTTCTATCGTAGGGCCTACGAACAGCGATAAGAATATAACAATAAAAACTGTTGCCTGGTATATAAATACATCTAAATATGTGCTTATTACCTCATTTAACCACTTTTGCCTTGATCCACTTTTTCCTGGAACAATTTCCATAGCAACTGGTATTGGTGCTAAAAGCTGTAAAATTGCAAGTTTTCCAGCACGTTTACCAAGTTCTATACAGTAGGAAGCAAAGAAGAATAGCATAACCAGCACTCCTGCAGTCGAAACTATAAAATAATAGTCAAATTCGTCTTCGTAGTCATCAATAAGGGTTCTAAATTTTGAATTACTTCCTGTCTCTTGCATATACTCATATGCCTCACAGTAAGGTTCCCTTAAGCTCTGCGTCATTATTGGATCATATATACTAAGGCGTTTATCACAGTTTAGCGCACTAAAACCGTTTCCTGCAGGTACAATAAATGAAGCATAAACTGCGGTAGTTACTTTTTTTGCCCCTCTATCAAGGAGTTCTTCGGCTCTTTCGCTATCTGTTAAATTAGCTAAATCGCTATCTTCTCCAGAATCATTAGATGGAACGCCCATTATTATGTTTGCAATAATACCCTGAGTAATTACTGTGTTTTGAAAAGAATACAACTTAACAAAAGCCATAGGCGTGATTACTATTATAGTTAAAGATATTATTACGTTTTTAACGAAAGCCCCAGCGCCTGACTTCTTATCAGAGATTTTATCAGGGTCAACAATATAAGTAAGTAAATTGTACGCTATTATAAAAACTAATGCGATACCCAATATTAAATATACCCTATTCGTAAAGAGCTCTATTGCCTCACCATTAATAAGTGTAATTCTTGAAGTATAGACAAATACTTTATATGAAGCTCGACATAGAGTCAATAATAAATCATCTAAAAACATTAACAAGCGAAAAATCCAAGTTATTAGAAAAAATCTGCCTAATAATAATCCATTTGCCATAATACCAATCCCATCTATAAACATTTAATATAGTCATACTAAATTATAGCATAAAATATCTATCAAAGGAAGAGCTAATTTCATAAATTGTTAGTGCCAAAAAAAGCGTACTCACAAGAATACGCTCCAAGTTTTAACAAGTTTTTTTAGAAGTGAGCTCAACACTATTGGTTTGAGTATTTCTTTTAACTTCATAGCAGTTCTCAAACTTTTTATCTGCGCTCTTTCTATCAGCTGCTGTACTACATGTACTATCCCATGGAGATACTACACAGCTATAGCATATATCCCAAGAACCGACACCAGTTTCAGCTTTACGATAATCAGAAATAAAACCAAATACTAACATAACAAGTGTAGGTATAAAGAATATTGCGATACCTCCAACAAGTCTCCATACAAGACTGGTAATGCTCTTTTTCATTTCTTCCGGTTTACTTGATATAGCAGCAGAAGCTAAATCAACAACACCTAATGCAATGATAATCAATGGTATAGCAATTTTAAATACTGTCAATACCCAACCAACTAACTTTAATATTGGTGCTGCATCATAGCAAATGGCATCAATACTTGTAGCTTCTCCTAATAATAATCCTCTCATCTAAAACATCTCTCTTTCTATTACAAATTTATTCTACCTAAAATATATTATTTTGTCAACCTAATATGATATTATTGCTGTTATATTTCTTTATTCTTTGTTTCTTCTTGTATTGCTCTACTCATAAATTCAAGATTATATTTTGCTCTATCTTTTGTAGACATTGCAGCATCAGGAAGCAAAAACTCATCAGTATCCTGTCCGGTTATGCTTTTTATTTTATTCATAACGCTACAAACTACGTCAATACTATAATCAGTTGTACACATGTTCATTATATCGATAAATGTTTGCCAAACCAATTTTCCTTTGTCATCGGCCTCAGGATATGTGTTATTTACATATTTTTTCAAAAGAGGTAAATACATTTCGAACCATTTTGAATCTGCTAAGTTATATACATCCGCTTGATGGTCGCCTTCCTTGTGATTACCAAAATAGTCCATATAGCCACCTATTATTTTACCATAGAGATCGTCAAAAAGCATTTTAGCGGCATTAAACGAGTCACTCAAACTACTAGGAACAGTACTTTCGTCGAAACCAACTCTACCACTAGATTCTTTAGAACTAATATACTGAGAAAAAACATCATATAATTCTGAATTATCTCCACAAAGAAATTTGCAAAGTATCCTATGATTGTCGCTGCAGTTTTTCATATTTACCTTTTCAAAAGAACTAAAATCAATGCTATCTTTATCAGGTATTAAAGCACTTATTCTGCAACATCTAGTTAATAATGAATCTTTGCTCGATAGAATACTTAATATAGCATCATATAAATCGCGTTTGTTAATAGTCTGCTCATGTGGGTTATCTATTTCACTAAAAATAGACGAGCTATAATGTTTTTCATAATTGATAGATAATGCTTCCTTAAAACCAAGTTTTAGTTTTTCTTTTTTATATGCTTGTTCAATATGTTTAAGTATATATTCCTCTGAATACATCATTCCCGTAGAAAAAGTTCCAAAATGTTTTCCTTCCAAATCACTGTATGATACGATATATCCTTCTTTAGTGCTAGTAACGGCAGTCACTTTATATCCTAATATCGCTAATAAAAAATTATAGCAAGAAAGTTCCACGATTTTATCTGCGTCTGGTACGAGATAGAATTGAACATTAAGTCCAAAATAATTATCCAATTCCTTATTGCCAGTAGTATATCTATGTCCTTCATCCCTTTTTAATACACTTTGTTTTAATTTTTCATAATATGTCTTCATTTTAACTCTCCCACAAAATTCGAATATAGTATACCACTTGCATATTTGTTATTCAAGGTTAGCATTTACGAAGAAGAAAAAATACGATATAATTTTTTTGGTGATTAGCATGAAAAAAATAAAAGATTATTTTCCAACCATACTAGCAGGAATATTATCTCTTATAACGATTTTAACTATAATGTACTTGAAAAAAGTTACTCCTTTTGGTAATAAATCTTTTTTAACAGTAGACTTTTTACATCAGTATGCACCTATGTTAAAGGAATTATTTAAAAGAGTATTAACTGGTAAAAGTTTGATATATTCATTTAATATGGGCTTGGGTTTACCTTTCTACAGAAATTTCTTTAATTATTTATCTAGTCCATTCAATATCATTATGTTTCTATTTAAAGAAAACACGATTATTACCTCCTATTCCTTTATCATTGCGCTTAAATTAGCAGCATCTAGTGTCACCATGAATTTATTATTAAATAAGAAGTTTAAAAACAACTATATGATGATCGCATTGTCAATTCTTTATTCATTATCTTCTTATTTTATGGCTTACTATTGGAATATTATGTGGCTAGATGGCATTGTGTTTTTGCCTCTTGTTATTTTAGGTCTGGAACGACTAGTAGATGATAATAAAATTCTTCTTTATATAATCAGTCTAACTATTATGATGTATTCTAATTATTTTATAGGATATATGATTGCTATATTTGTAGTTATATATTTCTTCGCATATTGGCTAATGACTAATAAAAAACATAAAAAAGAAATACTAATTAATTTTATTATATCAAGTTTACTTACTGTGGGATTATGTTGCATATCTTTAATACCGATGTTCACGTCTTTAAAAAGTATTAGTGCTACAAAAGATGTTTGGCCAACAAGCCAGTATTATGCATTTACTTTAAAAGAATTTATCTTTAATCATTTATCAGGTGTTGGTACAACGGTATTTTCTTCAGGTGATACTAATGCACCAAATATATCGCTAAGTATAATATCTGTCATGTTAATACCTTTATTATATTTAAATAAAAATGTTAACAAACGAATAAAATTATCTTACTTTATACCTTTTTCATTTATGATACTATGTTTTTTACTTCCTCAGTTAGACTTTATACTGCATGGATTTCATGTCCCAAATGATTTGCCATATAGGTATTCATTTATATATATATTCATTCTTACTATACTATGCGGATATAGCATCGATAAAATTAAGGATATTAATGTATTATATATATTCGGGTTTTTCCTTTTGAGTATAGTTTTTGTAATTTTATCAAAAATACTAAATTTTAATAATTTGAGTGATGCGATGTTTAACTTGAATATTATAATTATTACCTGTTATTTTATATTCTTATTATTATATAAATATCTTAAACATTTACGTTTTATAATAGTAATTTTATTTCTTAGTACTTCTATTATAGAGTGTATCTTAAAGTATCAAGAAAATTGGGATATAACTTATAATACTAGAAACATATATGTAAATTATGACGAGATTAAAGCATCACTAGAATTTATTAAAGATAATGATGATAGTTTTTATAGAATTGAAAGACCATACATTACGACATTTAACGATCCTGATTGGTTCGATTATTACGGTTTAACTACATTCAGCTCGATGAGTTACGAAAGAGAAGCTGTGCTTATGCATTCTTTAGGAAGTCCAGGAAATGAAATAAATAGTCATTATTATAAACCAAATACACCAATATATGATATGATGTTTAACCTAAAATATGTTTTTAG
>CACYEG010000015.1 GCA_902773365.1 uncultured Erysipelotrichaceae bacterium | reverse complement strand
CCTACTCCTGGCACTTCCAAATCAACTGCACCAACAGTTTTGCCATCAGGGTTTTGTTTCATATAGAAGGCTTTGATATCCTTTGGCCAATTTTTGATAAACACTGGGCCATTAAAGTATTCAGTTATATATTTTTCGTGTTCCTTAGCAATATCTTCTCCTTGTTTAGGTTCAAACTGCCATTTAACATCAGCTTTTTGTAATATATTTATAACCTCTTCGTGATCAATGCGAACAAATTCGCTATTTACAAGTTTAGTTAGTTTTTCAATTAATCCTTTTTCAACAAATGAATCTAAAAAAGCCATTTCATCTTTAGCATGATCTAATACATATTGTATAACGTATTTTAACATACCTTCCATAACGTCCATATCTTGTTCCAAATCACAGAAAGCCATTTCTGGTTCTATCATCCAGAATTCTGCTAAGTGTGATGTAGTATTAGAATTTTCTGCTCTGAATGTCGGTCCAAAGGTGTAAACTTTACTAAATGCCATTGCGTAAGTTTCAGCTTCTAGTTGTCCTGATACAGTAAGACCAGCTTGTTTTCCAAAAAAATCACGTGAATAATCGACTTTACCACTTTGAGCGACCCTCTCTAAATCAAGTGTCGTAACTTGGAACATTTCCCCTGCTCCCTCACAGTCACTTGCAGTAATAATTGGAGCGTGAAAATAAATAAATCCATTATTTTGAAAGTATTCATGTACTGCATGAGCAGCGAGACTTCTTACTCTAAAAACAGCATTGAAAAGATTTGTCCTTGGCCTTAAATAAGCGTTTTCTCTTAAGAATTCTCTTGTATGTCTTTTAGGCTGTATAGGATAATCCTCTGGACAATCACCTTCTAAATTAATGCTTATTACATTTACTTCAAAATCCTGTTTACCACCAATAGACTTTTTAACTATACCTTTTACATTAAGGGCACTTCCTATTCTCAATTTAGAAATACTTTCAAAATCATGTAAATCCTTAGTATAAACTAGCTGTACTCCTTTAAAGCTTGTTCCATCACTAAAATCGATAAACCCTACATTACCACTGTTTCTATTGTTTTTAATCCAACCGTTAATGTTAATTTCTTTATCGATATAATCTTTATATGTTTCGTTAAGTTTTTTTATTTCCATTTTTTCACCTCATTAGTATTCTATCATATATTTAAAGATTTGATATAGCGAATTATGATATTATCTGAATTCTCTTTTTTTATTTCTTTGACACAGTCTTTGATCGAATATTCTTTTAAGTCCGTTTTATTTTGACTTTTTAAAACATATTCGATTGCTTTTATTGTACAATCTTTTTCATTTTTAGTACCCATCAGAGCAGATACTGCTCCATAAAAATCTTTTTCAATAGTTTTATTTAGTTTTTTATAAAAAACATTGCTTTTTCTAGTAAAGTAATAGTCAAATCCATCAATTTTATTTAAGACCTTTAATGTATCATAATATCCATATGTCATATTATTGTGTATACTTTCTTTATTGAATAAAATGATACTGCCTAAATTTTTTTTAGATTTAACTTCTATTATCTCTACATCTTGTGTGTTTATTTTTTTTCGATGCCCAATACCATTTATATTTATTACAAATATTTTATCGCATCCCATTTCTACAAGCATATCAACTGGGCTTAAATTATAAAAACCACCATCAAGATAATAATTATCATCGATAAGTTTTTCTTTTTTAAAGATAGGTAAGAACGAACTCGCTACAATATAATCGTGCACCTGCCCTTTGGGAATTTGTTTAAGTTCTACATTCATTTGTTGTAATTCTTTTAATTTTAGAGTCGTAAGACCATATTTTATGCGACTCTTCCTCAACTTGCTTTCATCTACATTATTTCTAACTAGCGCCCTATAATTACTAACATCAATACCTTTATTTTTAAATATTTTATAAATCTCAATAAAAGCATCTTTTATACCTGTTATGGAGATTCCTTCTTTTTTAATAGCTTCTAATTTTTCTTCATCTATTCCTAAAAGTTCGCTCATTGTTGCATCTTTCCATAGCAAATACATTAATTTTTCATCTTTGGATGCTATTAATGCAGCATTTAGTGCTCCTATACTTGTTCCAGTAACAGCATCTACTTTTATATGATATTTTTTCAATGCCATATATGCTCCTACTTGATAAGCTCCCTTAGCGCCTCCGCCTTCTAAAGCTAAACCAACCATAGTTACACCTCCCATTGACAAAATTATAAAATATATTTATTAAAAAATAAAGAAAAAAGCTCAAAATTAAGCTTTATGGTAAATTTGATATTTGATTTTTGTGAATGATTACTACTGGTCTTAAACCCACTTTTAATTCTTCAAATCGTTTAGTTTCTACTTTATTTGTTTTGCTTACTGTATAGATATTTTCGTTATCAGTGGTTTCTTTTGTCCAGTAATTCGTACTATATACCCAAGTAAATGTCTTTGCACCAAATGATTTAACTAGTGGCATGTAGTCTAAATGTTTTAAATCGTCTTCAGTAAGTAAATCTACTTGTACAGAGGCCTGGTATTTTTTATACAAGGCATCTTTATATAGATTTGCAAAATATTCTACCTCACTATTTTTAAAGCTCGAAATGCAGTGTGATTTTTGTTTATTCAAGTCTAAGCATATATCTTGTTCATTTTTATGAGATAGCGTTGAAAAAGGTATGGTGATTTTTTCATCAGTAATGCTTTGTTGAGCGATAGTATCTATATTTATATCAATCGGCGTTTCTCCATTATAGCCACAATTTAGGTTTTCTTTTGCAAGCATTCTTACAACGCCTTTAGTTTCCGATATTACATAAAATTTTTCATCTCCAATCGATACAATGGAGCCTGTTACTAAATTTGAATTTTGTAATGTAGTTGTATCGACTGTAATATTTGTATTATCTAAGTATATTTTTTTCTTGATATTTTTAATATTAGCAGAAATCACAGGCCTTACTCCACTGTAGCCTTTCAATACATCTTCAATATTTTCTACTTCCCTTTTGTATGTTATTACTAGACTTGCGTCAGTAGAATCAGGTACATTAGTCTTTGTCCAAAATGAAGTTTGGTAGTAATCTTTTATCGACTTTAGAGCACTTAAATCTTGACTTGTCGGCGCATCACCCACAACATCAGCTCCAAGAACGTTTCTCAAGTAATTTGCGTAACTATTTATTTTTTCTTGTAAAATGCTGCCTTGATAGCTATTGAATCCTCTTTGAATAATGGCATGATCTTCATCAGTGAAATGTATTACAGAATTATAATAGTCGCCTTGTAAAGGAGGGCCGAGGCTTATTGGATCTTGCCTGTTATATAGAGAATCAGTCTCTTGAATTGGAATTATACCAGCGCTTGTAACATCTACGCCTACTCTAATATTATATTTCGAAATCATTCTTACAGTATCTCCACTTTTAGAAATAACATAAAACTCCTCAGATCCTATTTTTACTATGTCACCGATACTTAATTCATCTTTATCTGATTCTATCGGAGTATCTATAGCCACTGCGTTCAATTTAATATTGAAAGATGCTGTTTTTCCAATAACGTCGTTAGAAGATGAAGGGTCTAGCCAGATTTGTATAGTATAAGTTTTTGCTTCATTAGGTAAGATTGTTCCCGTTCCTAAAGTTTTTTTACCCTCTCTATAAATGTCTCCAAAATTCCCTATAGTATTTCCTGATTTAAAGTTTATATAATTAAAACTTTCAGGCCTTAATCGTGAATTACTAAAATTAGGACATCCGCCCATATCTTCACATTCACTAAGAAATTCATTCGTATTATCTACTAAGTATACTTCATATTGTAAGGTATATTCACCAGTATTAGTCACTGTAAAACTATATGTATTCTCATTAGGCTCAAGACTCGAGTATTTTTTTGGCGATAAATTACTAATAGACAATACCCCTGTTGAACTTGAAAGTGAAGCTTCAATAGAACCAACGCTAATTATCTGATTATCTGTGTTAAAATCTTCTTTGATAAATAACGCATACGATATACCTGTTGCTAGCATAATTAACGCAATAACCGATAGTATTGATATAAAAATGTTCTTTTTTATTACTTTAGTAATTGTCGATCCCATTTTATCTTCACCTACCTAATTATAATTATACAGAAAATAAAAGGATAATTCAATAATTGATCCTTTACTTTGAATCGATAGTTATTGTTATAGGCCCGTCCAATATTGCCTCTATTTTCATATCACTACCAAACTTGCCAGTTTCGGTATGAGTATAGCCATTTAATTTTTCACAAAATATATTATATAATTCTTTTGCTTCAGGACCATTTAGCGCTTTTATGTAGCTTGGGCGATTTCCGTTACTAGCATCAGCATACAGTGTAAATTGACTTATTGATAATATCGAACCACCGATATCCAAAATGCTTTTATTCATTACACCATTTTCATCTTCAAATATTCTTAAGTTAGCTGCCTTTTTTGCAAGATATTCAACTTCCTTTATGGAGTCGCCTTTTTTAAAGCAGGAATAGACCATTAGTCCTTTTTCACAATGTCCTACTAATAAATTATCGACAAACACGGAAGCGCTTTTTACTCTATGTACTAATATTCTCATTATTTATTTATCCTTTCAACTTCTGTTACAAATTTAAGTGATTCTATATCTTGCATATATAAGTTTAACGATTCTAAACCATCGACATCTACCACTATTTCATAATCTGTTGTATCTTCTTTTTTTCGAGCATCGATAGATGAAATATTAATATTTCTCTTAGCACTAATAGATACTATATCGAGTATATTATTATTATTCGAATTAGTTTTTATTAATATTCGCGCTGCACACTTGTTCCTTGCTTTTTCACTCCATTCGACATTTATGCATCTTTCTTGATTATTCATTATATTAGCGCATCCTTTTTTGTGGACTGTTATACCTTTACCTTTTGTGATAAAACCGACAATTTCGTCACCAAAAATTGGTGTACAACAATTGGCCATAGTAACAAAAACATCGCTACAGCCTGGTACAATTATATCGCCAGTATGGTTAGTTTCGCTTGATTTAGGATGATTAATTTTCTCTAATAATTTTACGTCATCTTTTTTATCTAAAAAACTAAGTATTTCTTTAGCAGTGTATTTTAAAGATCCTATTAATACTTTAATATCATCTAAATCATTTGCACCAGTTTCATTACATATTTTCTCGATGTTTACATCACTTAACAATTCATTTTCATTGTATTTACGTTTTTTAATTTCTTTAGCAAGTAAAGTACTACCTCTTTCTATTAGAAGTTCTTTATCTTGTCTATTGAAATATGCTCTTATGAGAGTTTTTGCTTTTGATGTTTTTACAATATTAAGCCATTCCCTTTTAGGTTCGCTATTTACACTGGTATTTATTCTTACTATATCGTCACTCTTAAGTGTACTATCAATCGGCACTATTTGATTGTTTACAATCGCACCAACTATAGTATTGCCAATATTTGTATGTATTCTATAAGCAAAGTCTATAGGTGTAGATCCTTCTGGTAATTCTATGACATCACCGTTGGGAGTAAAAACATAAATCATCTTTTCTACGAATAATTCATTAAATTCGTTTATTGCTGAAACATCATCCTCGTTAATTTCCATCGAATCCCTAAATAGCTCCAACTTTTGTTCCATAAGGGACTGTATTGCCTTTACTCCATGTTCTTTATATGACCAATGAGATGCAATGCCACATTCTGCAATTTCATCCATTTCCTCAGTACGAATTTGAATTTCAAAAGTATTACCATTAGGGCCAACTATGCCAGTGTGAATACTTTGGTACATATTTTCTTTCGGTTGAGCAATATAATCTTTGAATCTTTTTGGAATCGGTCTATATTTTGCATGTATTAATCCAATAGCTAAATAACAATCGGATTCTTTTTCTACGATGATTCTAAGTGCTAAGACATCGTATATTTGATTGAATGTTTTTCCTTTATTCATTTTTTCATATATACTATGGATACTCTTAACTCTACCCTTAATACGACATTTTATTGCGTGTTCATTCATTAGGATAGTCAATTCATCCTTCATTTCATCTAAGTAACTAGACAACGCTTCTCTAGTTTCGTTTAGATTCTGTTCAATTTCCTTATAGGCTTTCTCATTTAGATACTTTAAACATAAATCTTCTAATTCGCTTTTTATATAGTTGATACCTAATCTATGTGCAATTGGAATTAATACACTTTGTGTCTCTATACACTTTTCTTTTTGAGCATTATCACTTTCCGTATAGACATATCTTAAATTATCTAAACGTCCGGCAAGTTTTATTATTATTACCCTAACATCACTGCTTAGTCCTACTAAAACTTTTCTTAAATAGCTAGCACTTAATTCATCTGGATTATTAAGCCTTAGACTGTTGATTTTTTGTAAGTTTTCAACAAGCAGCGCTATATTTTCGCCAAAGTTTTCTTCAATTAATTCACTTGTAACCTCATCATTTAGTGAATATGTCCAATGTATAAGCCCTGCAATTAAAGTTATCGCGTCACTATGTAAGTCCGTCAATATTAACGCTGTTCTAAACGCGTGTAATACATAGTCACTTCCATCATAATGTTTAATATCTCTATAATATTTAATAGAAAAATCTACTGCCTTCTCGATTAATTCTAAATCTTTCGAAGCTTCTATATATTTTTTAACTGCAGAATCGAATTTATTTTTTAAGTCGTCAATATTCATTTCTGTGTTTTCACCTTTTCAGTTTTATATTTTGCTAATTCCTCTTCTGTTATAGTCATTATGTCATTTACCATATCCGCAAGTGTTAGATTAATACTTTTTATCCATTTCGTATCTTTTAGGCAAGACCAAATATCAAATTCACTAATAGATGTATATCCTAATCTATTTAATTCCTTTTTTTTGCTCTTTAAAGCTGGAGTTAATCTTTTATATAATGCTTCAATGTTATTAAACCCATCCATTATATTCACCTAAATAATATTATCATATAAATACTATTTTTTCTATATCTATAATACTATTTGTAAAACATCAATCATATACTTGTTATATGAAAAAAAACATTTTTATTAAAAGCACACTCATTTTAATAGTAGGATCTCTTTTAACTAGGAGTTTAGGGTTAGTTATTAGAATCGTATTTACAAGGGCAATTGGAAGTGAAGGCGTTAATCTTTACAGTTTGATAATGCCTACATATTCTCTTATAATTGCCATAACGCAACTAGGATTACCTACTGCTATTAGTACACTAGTAGCAAGAGAAAATAAGCGGAGCAAAAGAATAATTGTCTCTGTAATGCCAATCATAATTGTATTAAATATTATTATGATTACGATAATTATCTTATCTAGTAAGTTTATCGCAACCAAATTGCTTTGTAATCCCAGTGCAACATATCCCATTATGTCTTTAGCAGTTGTTTTACCATTTATATCGATATCATCAATTTTAAGAGGTTATTTCTTTGGTAAGCAGAAAATGGTTCCGCATACAGTTTCTAATGTCATCGAACAGATAGCAAGACTACTTATCATTTTATTATTTTTACCAATTTTGATTAAAAAAGGACCCGTTTATGCCGTAAGTGGATTTGTATTATTAAGTGCTGTTTCCGAGATTATTTCAATTATTGTCTTTTTGGTTTATTTACCTAAAAAATTTACTATATCTAAAAATGAATTTAAACCAGATTTATCGACAACAAAAGAAGTATTGGATTTATGCATACCAACCATAAGTGGTAGACTTATCGGCAATATAGCATATTTTTTAGAACCAATTATTCTTACATATGTATTAAAACTATCAGGTTACTCAACAGCGTTCATTCAGGGTGAATACGGCATATATAATGTATATGCAGTTCCATTACTTGTAATACCTTCATTCATAGTACAAGCAATATCTACTGCATTAATTCCTGAAATTAGTAAATCATATGAATTAAGAGACAAAGGTAATATTAGAAAAAGATTAAAACAATCATTGACAATCACTATTTTAGTAGGGCTTGTTACAAATACTGTTGTATTTATTGTACCTGATATATTTCTCAAATTAGTCTACAATACAAATAAAGGCATTAATTATATACGAGTACTTGCCCCTTTTTTTACACTATATAATATCGAAGGACCACTTGCTAGTGCTTTACAAGCACTTGGAAAAACTAAAAAAGCCTTTCGAGCTACTACGATTGGCATCTTAATAAAAACAATAGCGATTGCAACATTAAGTTTCTTACACATTGGACTCTATAGCTTAGTTATAGGAGAAATATTAAATATATTAATCGTTGTATCTATCGATATTTATTACATAAAAAAAGAAGTGTAATCAAACTTATTTTGCTTTACTTACACCGCTTATAATCTTGATTTGAGCATTCCAAGATTTGTTTTTAACTTTATCAAGTGGAGTCGACTCGTCGAGCCAAAACCTCAACTTTTTAGTATTTTTGGTACCTGCTTTTACAACGCCGGTTCCAAGTACTTTTGGAGTCTGGAATCCTTCTATTTCGTCTAATGATTCTTCTTCACTTATTAATCCTATGTAAGCACTATCAAACATAAATTTTATGTTGCTATTATCTATAGAAGTTGAAAGCACATTAGCAACAACCTTAAAAGACATATCGTATTGACAATTATTTATTAAAGAAAATTCATATGGTTTTTGGTACATTCCTTCTTCATCACTAAGCGGTAATGCTCCACTCATATTGATGGATTCTCCATCTGTAAAACTAACACTAAAACAAGAAGATGATAAAGATATATTTCCAACTTGTTTGTTAGCTCCATAAAAAGCACCGTACGTAATTGTAATGAGTGTTAGTAATATAATAAGAAGTAATAAAGAAACCTTTAATTTAAAAAAATTATTATTCATAACTTTCCCTACCATTCAATAAAATTTTAACATTTGTACTGTCTTTTTTCAATAAAAAGACTTTTACCTACTGTAAAAGTCTCTTATATTATTTTTTAAGTTATCATTAAAGATTTTATTTTTAATTTCCTCT
>CACYEG010000014.1 GCA_902773365.1 uncultured Erysipelotrichaceae bacterium | reverse complement strand
TTTTTTGATGTAGTAGTTTTTTTATTTTTTACAGTACTACTACTTTTTTTAGCAGTGTTTGACGTTTTTTTGGTACTATTAGAATTGTTCTTTATTGTTTTTGTAGTACCCGCTTTTTTATTTGATTTTGCCTCCTGTGTTTTCTTAGTTGCTGCATTAGTCTTTTTATTACCAACATTAGTCTTTTTAGTTACAGTTTGCTTTTTTACAGTTTCATTTTTTTCATTAGCCATTATAATCACCAATAAAATTATACCATGTATTCTTATTTAAAGTAAATAAAAAACGCTAACGCGTTCTTTATTTAATTTCAATTTGTTTTTTAGTACTTCTCTCTTCTGCTTTTGGTACGCAGACTTTAAGAGTGCCTTTTTTAAACTCTGCCTCAATTGAATCTGCATCTATGTCTCCAACATAGAATGAACGACTGAACTTACCATAACGTCTTTCACGGCGAATGTAGTTTTTCTTTTCTTCGTTTTCTTCTTCCTTAGTTTCTGCAGATATAGTCAAGTATCCGTTATCTACTTCGATATTGATATCTTCCTTATCGTAACCAGGTACATCCATTATTATATGGTATTTGCCATCTTTCTCATAGATATCGCATTTCATTTGTTCCTTTACGGCAGGTTCAAAGAAATCGTCAAAGAAATCATCACCTAAATAAAACTTTCTTGGAATTAAATTCATATAATCCATCACCTTTCTGATATAGTTATACCACCATTATTAGCACTTGTCAAGCGTAAGTGCTAATAATTCTTATATTCCTCTATTATTTTATGTAAATTAAAAAAGCTTATTCAGCTTTTTTAATGATTTTTATCGTTTCTATTTTTGGTTGATTTTCTTTTAGTACAGTTCCATTTTCGTCTTCTACTTTGGTATTTTTTGCGATATCGTCTACAATATCCATGCCTTCAGTTACATGTCCAAATGCTGCATATTGCCCATCTAAAAATGTACTGTCCTTTTGTACGATAAAGAATTGACTTGATGCACTATCCATACTGTATGGCGCTCTTGCCATCGATATTACACCGCGTTTATGAGATATATTATTAGTTACACCATTAGCACTAAATTCTCCCTTTATTTGTTTCTTACTTCCACCAAAACCAGTACCTTCAGGATCTCCCCCTTGGATCATAAAGCCATCGATAACTCTATGAAAGGTAAGTCCATCATAGAAACCAGATTCAGCTAAATCGACAAAGTTTTTAACCGTTATTGGCGCTGTCTTAGCGTCTAATTCTAACTTGATAACCCCTTTATCTTTTATACTTATTTCTACATTATACTTTTCTTCTTTACCGCATCCGGTCAATAACATAACTATAACTCCTAACATTAAAACTATTTTTTTCATATAAGCTCCTTTTTATTTTTGTAATTTAAAATTGTTTGCCACATAGTAACTTACAATTTCGTATTCTTTATTGCTTGTTGCTTCTTCCGCTGATATATACTTTCCATTTTCTTTTTCATATACTGTTCCCATAACGGTTTTTTGCTTTTTCAGATCACTCATATATTGCATATATTCGTTTCCTTTTAATCCAATGTAATCGAATAGCTCATTCATTAAAAATATTGGACTGATCTCGTTACCTTTTCCTACAAATGTTTTATTAAATAGCTTTTTAGCACTCGGGTTACCATAAATTATATAAGGCGTGCTATAATAATTTCTAAATCCCTCTACTGTACTGAGATCCATATTAATACCCAATTCATTATATGCGAGTTGGTTTTCCCCTAAATATGGATTGTGATCACCAAACGTTATAACAATTGTGGGTTCGCTTTCTTTTTTAAAGTATTCGATAAGTTGATACATTGCATCTACAGTATCATATATACCTTTAAAATATTCGTTAATCGTATTATAACCCTCATCACTCATATTTTTCTTTTTTATGTAGTAAGGTTTACCATCATACTTATCGGAAGTATATGGTCCGTGATTTTGATATGTAACCGAAAAATTAAAATACGGCTTATTTGTTTTTTTGTTTTGTTCATATTGTGAAATAATATCATCCAAAAAGTAATGATCATCCCACATTATTTCTTCTTGAATAAGGTTATATCTATTGCTACAGTTGTAATAGTTGTCAAAACCTAAGTTAGTATTTGCACTAGTTCTATTATAAAATGCGCCATAAGCAGGATGCATAGCATCGGTGTTGTACCCCTGTTCCTTAAAATACCAAACATATGAGTTAGTCGATTTTCTAAAAGTTGGAAATCTATAATATCCTGTTAAAAAGTTCCTTTCACTAACTATTGTTCCCCCACCAAATATTTGGGTTACTATTGTACCTGAAATAGATTCGTTTTGAATTGAGTGAAATTTTTTGTATATATCAGTTTTAAATTCAATTTCTTTAAATTTTGAGAAATCATTAAATGCTTCAAACATTATAGCAATAATATTTACTTTTTTATCCTCGGGAATAGACTCATAAGTATAAGATTTTAATATATTTTCAGCTTTTTCTAGTGTATAACCCTCAGGTATAGTCGAAACTACATCTTTAATTGTATATACAAAAGGATAAATCATTCCTCGAATTTGATATTGTCTTGTCGCAATCCATATATTAATAATTGACTTATCTCCCAATTTAGAATATATATCTTCCTGCGAATAAAAGTATTTATATCCCAGAAACAATGTCAAAGTAATTGGTATAATTGCAAATAATCTAAAATACCACTTTAACTTAAATACTCTCAACCTATTTCGCAATATTAATATGCTTGGAATAAATAATAGTATAAAAATTATTGTATATTTTTTAACAACTATAGCATATTTTTCACTCATTATTAATGCTTCTTTTATTATTAATAAGTCTTCAAATTTTACTATATCGTCTCTATATGTTAACTTTGTTTGGTTAGATATACCTAATGCAAGAGTTGTAATAAAAGTAACTGCAAAAGCTATATATACTCTGCCGGATATAATGTATAAGCCAAGCATTACTGCAAATATTGGAATAAAATTCATAATATATACTCTTATTTCGAAATAAGTTTTAAATAATTCTAAATCAAGATTTGCATTAGTAAAGAAAAAGCTCATAATTGTTATTAAATTAGCCATAAGAAATATCATTATTATGTTAATAGGTAACTTAATATGATGCTTCGTTTGCCTTTTCAAATATAGCCTTCTGTGTCTTACTATGTATTTATTTTTAATATTTAAACTATTAAAATATATCTTATATTTTTCATTAATGTATAAATTATTTATATCATAAAGGTCTTTAACATTTTTTTCATAGGTTTCAAGAGCGACTATATATTTTTTATTAAATTCGTATCCTATAATTCTTACTCTAGGGAAAATACTTTTTAATAAAATACTAGGACTTTTTTCAACAATGTAATCATATTTTATGTTAAAATAATTTATCTTTTTAACAGTTTTACCAAATGAATCAATTACATCATCAAAGTTTTTAATTTTTCCATAATAGCGGAATTTTCGAGATTCATAGAAAGCTTTATTATTAATCAGTATCGATATTATACGATAATACAAATTGATAAAAATAAATAAAATTAATTTTGGTTGTCTTTTTAAACAATACCAAAAAAATCTTTTATTAATATTTCCTTTTACCAAAATTCCACTAGCATTAGTAATATTCATACACATCAACACCAATTTTATAATATCATAATATTTTTTTTAGCTCAATAAAAAAGCAAAACCGATTATGATTTTGCCATTTATTTCTTCATTTTTTTTATAAAGAAGAGAAATTTAACATTATTATTATAAAACCTTTTTATTCGTTTTGGTTCCTTCATTAATCTATATAACCATTCGAGATTACACTTAATGAATATCTTAGGAGCTCTAGGTTTTGTACCACTTAATACGTCGAATGTTCCACCTACTCCTATAAAAATGCCCTTGTTAAAGCTATTTAAATGCTTATATATTAGTTTTTCTTGTAAAGGCATTCCCAATGCTACTAATATTAAGTCACTATCACTTTTTTTGATATCGGTAAAAACAGAATCTTTGTCCACGATATAGCCATTTATCGCTCCAACAATTTTTATATTTGGATATTTACTTTTTATGACTTCCTTTAACTTAGTAATAACTTCTTCCTTTGCTCCGAATAGAAATACCTTTTTCTTAAGTTTATTACATTCTTTTAATAACTCTTCTGATATTTCAACTCCCGGTATACGTTCTTCAAATTTGTAATCGAGTATATTCCCGGCTTTTATTAGTCCTATTCCGTCAGCAACTATAGTAGTATTTTTATCCATGAGTAATTTACGATATTCTAAATCATCTCTCGCAATCATAAATGCTTCCGGATTAGCAGTTACAACAAAAGTTCTTTCTCCATTTTTTAGCGATGTTTTTAACAATTTAACAAATCTATCTTTTGTTGATTTATAAGATTTGTCAAATAAGTCCGTCATCCATTTGTTTGAATTATTTTCCATTAATATCTCTTCCCATTTTTTTACAATATTATCTGCAGAAAACTTTTCTGCTTTTTTTAAAGCCTCGCTGCTCATTTTTTCAAAAAGTTTTGGGTTTGTAATCAAATGTTTTAATTTAGCAGCAAAGTCTTCTTGATTCCTAGATTCGATCACGTATCCATTTATTCCATCGTCTATAATATCTGATACTCCGCTCTCGGTTTTATACGCAATGCACGGCAAGCCATAACTCATTGCTTCTAATAATACCATAGGGAGTCCTTCTGTTTTAGATGCCATAATGAATACTGACGATTTCAAATAATATGAAGCTATCTCCTCTCGTTTATGGTACCCTAACAGTTCAACTTTTTTATGTAATGTATTATTTGACTTGATTTTTTCTCTTAGAGAATTATATTCATCGCCATCGCCTATGATTAAAAATTTTTTTATTTCATCAATATTTTTAGAAATATCGACGAGTTCATCAACACATTTTCCCTTTGCAAGTCTACCAACACTGAT
Organism: uncultured Erysipelotrichaceae bacterium; assembly: GCA_902773365.1. Classification (GTDB taxonomy): domain Bacteria; phylum Bacillota_I; class Bacilli_A; order RF39; family UBA660; genus RUG11867. The sequence goes on along the minus strand of CACYEG010000014.1, from coordinate 6,061 downwards.
AATGGTACCATTATTCTCTTTTTTATCTATAATTCTTGGTATATCTATCATATTTGGCATAACAATAATCTTTGTATACTTATTATTAGAAAGAAACTTTTTATAATCATTCTTTAGCGATTCTGTCAAAGCAAATAGATAATCGATGTTTTTATATTCTTTACTTAGTACTTTTATATATTTATTATTGCCATTATGATGATGATGTTCTTGCGCTATTGCAATAGTATTATAAGGTTTATAAAGCGACAAAATTTTGCTAAAGTCGTATCTTGTAGACACTATAAACTTACTATTAGAATTGCGAATTTCCCGAATTATAAGATACTTTTTTAAGAATAAAATTTTTGTAGCTGTTATTCCCTCTTTAATAATTGAAAAAACTTTAAAATTTCTAATACTATCAATCACTTTTTCTCTATTTGGTTCTCCATTGTAGAGATGTTTAATCGAAACATTATTATCTATAAGTGATTCTTGATTATTTTTTAAATTATAAAACGATATTATTTCAACATTATATTTTTTGGAAAGAGCATTTGCGGTATTTATAGTGGCAGTTTCTATTCCACCGTAGCCTAAATGCAAATTTAAAAAGGTTATCTTGTTTTCTTTATCTTTAGTTGCTAAATGAATTTTATTATAAGCAATTGCTATTAAAATGACAAAATAGATACTCGCATTTGGCCTTCTTAATAGAGCACCCGTAAGTTCGGTCGTCGAAAGCATTAGCATAACTGTAATTATCCACACTGTATATTCGCCTTTAATAATTAAAATAGGATTATTAATGAAAGATTTAAATATGCTGATAAGATAATAACATAAAAACGCAATATATAGTGCAAAACCGATGTATCCGGTATAATAGAAAATTGCCGACAAATCCGTTTCTAGATCTAAGCTTTCATCAGATTCTAAATTTTTAATTTTTGTGAATTCAAAGCCAAAAAAATGACTATATATAGCTTCTTCATCATATATTAACGAAGCCGTTATTTTTTTCTTTTTTCTTACATTAGATAAATCAAATGCGTCAGTAGAATAATTGTACTTTTTTAATACATTCTTTATTCCAAATTTATTAATTAACGAGCCTAAGTCATACTCTTTATATAATAATATATAAGCTTGAATCTTATTTTTTTTAACTTTTTCTGCTTCTTTTTCTTCTATATCTTCTTTTTTTTCTATATCGATTATATCAATGAGTTCTTTTTGAGAAATATTTTTCTCGTTTTGAGCATAATTATAAATATTTAATTTTCTCATCATTGGAGTATAATCGAATAATACAAGAGATATAACTAAAATTCCTACTGTAAAAGCAGTTTTTTTAATGTTTTTTAATTCAAATATACAGTAGAATGAAAGCATTAATAATAGAATTATAAGTGCTGCATAAGATGTCTTAGTTCCGTTCAAAAATAAATAACTACCTATAATAATAATTAGTGGATAGTAAAGTTTTCCCTTAAGTGAGTACATTGCGCAAATATATGAAAGCATTACAACAATCAAGCTTTGGGTGTTCTTATTATAAAACCACCCATTTATTCCGATATTTTGGTCATATGTATATACGACATCGCCCGTTAGGAAGGAAATAATTATAGACAATATTATTATGGCAAAAGCAAAACTCAAACCAGCTCTTACATTTTGTTCATCCCGAGCTGTTTTTAGTGTATCACTAAATGAAAATAAGAGTGTTGGCAAATATAAAATTCTCAACATATTTTCAAGATCTTCAATAATGTTTATGTAGCCCGATATATAACATGATATACAGTGGCATAATGTATAAATAAACACAACAGATAAGTAAATATAATATTTTTTCTTACTTTCCGATTTTAAAAAAGATATTAAAAATACTGCTGGCATGATTAAAAATCTAGCTACAGTTAAAACCATATTTGCTTTTGACGTAATAAAAAAATAATTAAATATATCCAATAATGGAAGAATTGTAATAATAATTATAAGCCAATTGCTTTTTATATATTTCATGTAGTAACTTCTTTCTAATAAATATAGAGTCTTCTTATCAATATATTACCAAAGAAAAAAGTTAACTGCAATATTTGTTTATATCAGTTAACAATTTTTTTAATCATATATAATAGTTTTGGAGGCAAGTGTAAAGTAAGTTGCGTTATAAATCGCGTCTTTACATTTTCTTCTTTTGCATATTTATTGTTCTGAATATTCGGGAATTTTTTAAGTACATTTTTCCTCAATTTACCAATATTTATAAGGCCTTCCTTATACTTAGAGAAAAGGAGCACGTTACATCTTAATATTCCATTTAAGAAAATATATTCAAACTCATCTTTATACTTAAAGATATTATTATCATGAACAAATTGTTCATAAATATAGTCTGATACTTCAAAAATATCTTCATACTTTTTCTTGTATTTGGGTGTTCTAATAGTGGAATTTACATTTGCCAAATTGTAGTAATATAATGGTTCAGCTAAATAATATGGCTTTTTACTTTTTGCAGCAGTTAAAGGCATAACTGCAATATCTTCAAATATTTTTCCCTCTAAGAATTTAAAATCTATCTCTTTTATAAGTTCCCTACTTATGAGTTTTCCCCAAGGTGCGTAATTAGCTAATATTGCATTCTTCTTAGTATCTTGAATTTTATTATTTCTAAACACTTCATCGCTTTTTTCATAGTGCTTATAAAAGTCACAGTATACGTAATCAGATTTGTTTTTTTCTGCTGCTGTAAACATTTTATAAAGCGCATCTTTTTCTAAAAAATCATCTATATCAACAAACATTATATATTTGCCTTTAGCCTTAGATAACGCTCTATTTCTTGCAATTGCTTGCCCGGCATTTTCTTGATCGATTATTTTAATTTGTTTATACTCCTTTTTATATTTATTTAGTTTATTAATTGTGTTATCTTTACTACCATCATTTATTAAAATAACTTCAATATTTTTTAATTTATCACTTAAAATAATATTTAAACATTTATCTATATAGTCTTCCGCATTATAACATGGAATAATGACCGATACATCTATCATTACTTAGACCTCCAATTCGCTACATGTATATAAATGTAAGGACTTATTATGATGAGAATTTTTTTTATTTTTCTTTTAAAAGTGTCATCAAGCAAATACTTATGTATTTTTTCGCGGCGAAGAATTTTGCTTGCTTTTTTCTGTGAGGATTTATTTAATATATTCACTTTGTCAATTATACCATTTGTATAAAAACTTATTAACAATTTTTTTGAAAATGTGTTTATATTAGTACAATCCGTTATTAGTGGAATATTCTCTTTCCAGAAATTATAGCAATCATTAAAACGTTTCCATAATTTTTCATTGCTTGGACTATTTGTAATACTACCATCTCTATTAAGATAATTATATCCGACATATTCAACACTAGATACTGTTCTAGCTGACATTAGCACAAGTGGAGTTAATCCATAGTCTTCATGAACTCTACCTTTGTAATATTCAAATTTGTTTGCTTCCCAAAATTCTCTTTTATAGCAGTATAACCATGCAGGTTCGAGCATTTCATCTTTTAATAATTGCTTAAGAGCTTCATCTATTGGTAAGCATTGAAAATTAGTTTTAAAATGGTCCTCTTCTTTTCCATTTTCATAAACTGTTCTATAATTGAACTTTACTACATCACAGGCATTTAGAGATATAGATTTATCTAGTTCTTCTAAAAGATTAGGAGAAATATAATCATCGGAATCTACAAATAAAAGATATTCACCAGTTGCTTTCTTTGCTCCGTAGTTTCTAGCATCAGATAATCCACCATTTGTCTTTTTAAAATACTTAAACTTATCTTTTCCTTTGATGTATTTCTTAATTATTTTTTCTGAATTGTCTGGACTTCCATCATTTATTAGCAAAACTTCATATTTTTTATATGTTTGACCGTTAATACTCTCCATGCATTTTTCTATATATTTTTCTACATTATATATTGGTACGATTATACTAAATTTCATTTTTTTCTCCTATTCTACAAATAATACTATTTTGATAATCTTTATTTAGCTCTTCTTCAATGTTTCCTTGATTTTCCACCTCGTTTACTATTTTATTTTGTATTGCAATCTTTTTAGTTGCCTTCCTCAAATACCATTCATATTCTAAGTCTATGTGGCCAATGTCAATAGCTCGCTTACCATTTTTATAGAGGTCATATGCCAGTACAGTTGCTGTAGGTCCCAACGCCAATAAAATTAACTCATTTTTCACTTCTTTCAAAATTATGTTTAATATTTCATCATAATAATCAAAAGCATCTTTGCTAGGGCAAAGAATTCTTTTTATGCCACTAGCATTTGCAAATAGATTATTATTAACCCCTAATCTACTAAATTCACCCTCTACAATTATTATTTTTTTATTTCCCCAAAGACTTCTAAGTTGTTTTAAATAATCACCTGACTCTTTATTATTTTTATAGCGAATATAAAATCTAGAAATAAAGGAATCTAAATATAAAGAATTTTGTAGTTTTTTATTTAAATATATTTGGGGATACTTTCTTATTTGCTCTAACCAAAACACTTCTTCATCATATTTAATTTTTCTAGTTTCCTTAAATTTATATATATTGGGAATACAAACCTTGAAACCTTTTTCATTATTTTTATACAATATTTCCTCAAGTCGCTCTTGGAGATTTTTATCGAAATTTTGAAACTTTATGGATTTTCCATACATAATCATAAATTCTCCATCTCCGTATCTGGAAATGGATAGTTTTTCATGAGAAATTTTTTTCAATGAATCACTTGTTCCCAACACTTTTGGAACATGATATATACAATAATTTGTTCTTGTAATTAAATATAGATAAGTTAGTCTTATAAAATGTTTTATTGATTTAAATATTCTTTCCATTTAATTTTACCTTTCTTAAATGTCCGTTAAGTTTTAATAAAATTTTATTGATTTCACTCTTATTAAACATTATAAATATTGAGACACCTATTCCTATTATGCTGGATATTGCCCCAACAATTAGTAGTTTTAGCCAAGAATTTATAACTATAAGCTTAGATATCCCCCAAAATATACCTACTAATAATACAATGGAAATTAGGGATTTTAAAATAGGTTCATAAAAAGTGGTTTTTGCTTTGCCCAGGCAATGAGCTGAATACATTGGAACAAATGTCAAATTAATAATCGCCCCTGTTATAACGCTTACTGAAGCAACTGCATAGATTGGATTAGTTAAAACATCAGCTTTAATTAAAACATATACAATAAGAACATTTAAAAAGCCAGTGACAAGTGTGATAATAGAATTGATTTTAAGCTTGTTAGTAATAGTAAAAACAGAAAATAACGGGTTTACGCTTGTACCTATTACATTAGAAAATAAAGTAATAACAGTTAAAGTGTATAGTAATTTTGTATTTTCTTCAGGTAACCACATTTTATAAAAATATACACCTAATGCCAGTATGCCAGATAAGAGAATATTAGATAAGAAAGATACTACCTTCATTGCAAATTTTATTTCATCTGTTACTTTAGAATCATTCGTAGCATAAAACCTAGTGATGCTTGGTTGAAAAACATTTACTAAAGATACAGTAAGCAAGCTTACACTTGATGATATTACTTTAGCAATTGATAGTTGTCCCATTGCAATTGGATTAATAAATAAATTCGCTATTAATAGGTCAAGACCGTCAGATAATATTTGTCCTATTCTTGTTAAAGTATTCCAGATACCTGCCAAAAAAATTTCAAACACCTTTTTTAATTCAAAGTACTTCTTTTTAATTTTAACAAATGGTAAAAATTTATTTTTGTAGTGATAATAAAAAGCAAATTGATAAAGAGTGGCACATAATGTTGCTATACCTATGATTATAACTGATGCGTCAAATATATAAAACAAAATAAACATGATTATTATTTTTAATATGCTTGACTCCATATTTCTCAAAGTATATAGCTCTATTTTATCAGCGGCGTAGGTAGATATACAAAAAGTACTACTAATTAGTCCAAGATAAAAATTAAAAAAGATTAAT
>CACYEG010000013.1 GCA_902773365.1 uncultured Erysipelotrichaceae bacterium | reverse complement strand
TCATCAATTTTTACTATTTTTAAATATTCTGTGATTTCATCATCTATTAAACTATAGAAAATATTTGTCGAACTCTTTTCATCTACACTTATCTCAAAATCATCGACTCTATAATAGCCAGCAGTCGTGTTTATTTGTTTTACAATGTACTTCCCGTAAGGTAACATTATTTTAGCAACTCCATTTTCATCGGTGGAAATAGTACTAAATAATTTCCCACTTTCATCGATTATTTCAAACGAAATTCCTTCTTCGATTTGTGGAATACTACCAAGTTTATATGTCTGTTTAAACAGCGTTATTTCTTTTTTTATTAACTTTTCTTCAACTTCTATTTCAATTAAATCTTTACTACCATCGACAGTAAAATAGTGTTTTTCATTATCGATTTCGAATCCATTAGGAGCCGCGAGTTCTTTTACATAATACTTTCCAATTTTTAATATCGGGTCGGAAAAAGCTTCCCCGTATTTATCAGTTTTAAGAGTACTTATTAAATTATCTGATTCATCATACAACCCATATGATGCTTCCTCTAATGATAAATAATTTACTGTTTTTTCACTTTTTTTAATTATTTTTACTGATGCCTTAGGTAATACGTTAATTCTAGTTGTATAGGTAATATTTTCGACATTACCAACCGTATACATGTTCTGATGATTATTGCTTATAAATATCTTATATTGATTTGAATATGACAATATTTTTTTTATATTAACAGTGATAGTTCCAACATTATTTGGGACTATTGTTATTACATTTTCATTAATAGAATAGTTAACATCATTTCCACTTATTTCAACATTAAACTTATTTAACGCATTATTTTCGTCTTCTAATACAATTCTTTCACCTACATATGCGGTTTTTACTGCATTTACAAATGATGGTTTTTGATAATGGGCACTAACTAGTTGTTCGATTTCATTCTTTTCCTCCGACACATCTATTTTTTCGCCTTTCTCCCAATAGTCTGTGCTAAATCTAGTCCATGAATCACTGCCTAATATTTTATCCCAAATTAGTCCTTGTGTTGCCATTTGATACTTCATAGTATTATGTCCTGGATATGTATATCCATAATATGCAATTAAGCTTATTTCGTTAAAAGTTTTTAAATCTAATCCAGTTGAAGCCCAGTCTGAAGATACATAATCACTTGTTCCTTCTTTTATTCCAGGTTCTATACAATAGCTTACAGTATTATCTATTTCGTAAGTATAATAATCTGCACTAGTTGTTATTCCATCTCGCGGATCATATCTTGTAAAAACATATCCACTCTTTTTTTTAGTTAAACTTTCAGCTAAGACGTTATTAAACATCACAGTTAATAGTAGAATACTAATAATTAATAATAATTTCTTCATATTTTTCCTCTCCTATGCATTTGTAATGATATGAGTACAATAATTAAATTTTTGCGAAAAATAAAACACCAAACATTAACTGTTTGGTGTTATAAAAATCTTTTTCTATTTTCATATACATGCCTCCTTCATTACAAATGCATAGAAAGTATAATACTTATTTTTAGTTTTTTTTCAATTCCTAGTTATAGGAATAGTATTTTGAATATTCTATTAATTCTTCAATATCGCAGTCTAGTACATAACAGATTTTTGCGATAGCTTCAAAGCTATAAAATGTATTTGCATTATTATAGTAATCTTTAATCGTATCGTACTTTATACCGGATAGCTTTGATAATCCATATATAGTCATATTTCTTTTTTCTAATACACTTTTTAATTTGAATTTGACACAACCATAGTTTGTTTCATAATATATTTTTCTCATTTTTTCTCCTTAAAAAAGCAGTAACTCTAATTAGTTACTGCTCAAATTATTTTAAATTAATTGTATATGTTTTTCCTCTAACTGATATTACTAAATCAATTTTTTTAGCTTTATTTACCGCACCATCAACTTCTAATAGATATTTATCAACTAGTGAACTTGGTGTCACATCTTTAACACTACTAATTTTATCATCATATTTTATTTTTACAAAAGCATCAAAGAAAGTAAGAGATGATTTGTTATTTTTAACAAAAAAGCTGTTACTATCTAAGTTTAATTCTCCACTCAATATTAATAATGTTTTATCTTTTGCTGTGTCGGCGATGACAATTTCTGTTTTATTCTGACAATTTTCACGTATACAGGCTTCGAACTGATATGAATACTTATTTGCAATATTATAGCTATTTATAGTTAAATCAGAATTATTTAAAACTGTTTCAAATAATACTACTTTTTGTTTTAGCTCATGCGTACTAATATTTTCTGCTTCTAAATACTTATTTGGAATTAGTTCGATGCTCTTAACCTTTGCATTCATTGATCCTGTAGAATATTCGACTTCATCTATTATGCGTAATGTATATTTATCTTGTACTTGGTTTTTATTTAGTTCATACACTAGAATAAAGTTTTCTTCACGCCCATTTTCAATTCTTTCTTTTGAATAGTCTGCACCTAAATCTATAAAATGATTATTTCGCGTTATAGTTGGGTAGACAGTTCCATCTTTTGTCTTAAGTTCGTAGTTAGAAAGACTTAATACAGTTGATAGTCCACTGTTGTTTATGAATGTTACGTTTGCCACGAGGAAAAATTTGTTTTTTGCTATTTTTTGTCCTTTATAATCTAAGTTAGTTAAATATGAATTGTTAATACTGATTATTAAATTATTTGCTTGCACTCTTTGATTTACTTTATATGTTCTATTGTAAACTGTAAAGTTTAGAATAATTATTGTCGTTAAAGTTGCAACTATTAAACCCGAAAGAAGAATAAACATAAATTTATTTTCAAGTATATAATATTTAAATTCACGCATTCTTCTTCTTAGGAATCTCGAATACTTATAAGAGTCAACTCCCAGTACAAATTCAAATTCTTCGTTATCTTTATCGCTCAAATCTAATTCTTTAATATCACTACTAAAATTGAATTTTTTGATATCAAAACCCACAGCCCTGATAAACGACAAAATCAAGAAAATAAATTGTGGAATAATAACTATAAGTGTCAAGTCTCTTAAAACCATTGCATTCTTTATTGTTATTGAATAAGAATTTAAATTTTTAAATAGCAAAAAGTATCCAATCAGACCTGCAAAAAATACAAGATAGTAAATACTTAGTATCATATATAAAGTTTTCGGTTTCTTTTTATTATTCATTAGTAAATACATTAACAATGAAAAAGATATTATAAGTATAACTATTATCATCATAAATGATGTTATATAATTACTAGGTACTGCGTCACCTAAAGTCGAATAAATATTCTCGACGTATCTACTAAAAAAATTATACATCTTAAAACTTCTAACTAGCATGTATGTAATCATCGCTGTTAAAATAATATGTATTAATCTGAAATGTTTAATCAAAAATGCATATGGTTTCTTTAGTATCACGCTTATCATTCCTTTTCTACTTAATTATATATTAATGCAGTTTAAAAGTAAACGGGTGCGCAGTAAAGTTTTATAATTCTAAGATAAATTTACATAAAAAAGAGGCAATATTACCTCAATAATTATTTATAGTATTCACCGTAATAAATTTTTGGGGGAATATCAAGTTTTGTTAGAGTTAGAGGTTTAACTTTTCTTTCTTGATCAGGATGTTTTTTATAATGTTCATCTACTTTGGCGTCCTCTTCACTTCTAATATGTTCAAATCTACAAGATGCCTTTTTTTCTTTATGATAAGCGTCAATAAGTGCTAGAAAATCACTAATCCGTATTACAATGAATCCATTCTCTTCTGTTACTTTACCAATAGGTCTTTCATCATCGCTTTTTAGTATTGCATTAAAATAATTAATTATCGCTTGCTTTCTAGCATCATCACAGTCAAGAGCAAAGTGATAGGTCGGATTATTACCATACTTTTCTACAGCAACTTCTGCTAGTCTTTTAACTTCTTTTCCTTCTGGCTGACTCATTCCAATAAGTTGATCATTAAATTCTTCTCCATTAAGGAATTTTACCATAAAAGGATGTTCAGCAATAATTCTATGAAGCAGCTCCAATACATAACTTCGATCCTTGCATTTAGCACGAATATTAACTATTCTATAGTTTCTAGTAAATGCTTCAATATTATTTTTTAATTGATTAAGACTGGTATTACAAGTTAATGTTACATCTGATGAATTTTTTGTTTCAATAGTATAATCAGCTGAAGCACCAAATAGTTTAATGTAATTTAATACTTGTTCTATTAAATAGCTAGATGGATTTTTG
>CACYEG010000012.1 GCA_902773365.1 uncultured Erysipelotrichaceae bacterium | reverse complement strand
GCATTCGCTATACCTGGTATTATCATCAACATACACGCTAATAAAAATATTATTTTCTTCTTCATCTTAATCCTTCTTTCTATTCTATAAAAAAGTATAACATAATGTGTCCTTTAATTCAATCTTAATCACATTAAAAATACAACCTTATGGTTGTATCATATTTTTGTCGATTTTACTTTTTTTTGGTTATGGTGTTCTCCTTCGTATCTAATGCTATCATCACCTATAATTGGGAAAAACCATAATTGTCCTATCTGCATATCTTTATATACTTTTGTAGGAACTAAGCAAGTTATATTGAATAACCACTTTCCATTAAAACCGATAGATCCGCCACCGGCATTTGAATGTACCATTAGTCCTACTCTTCCAATTGAACTTCTTCCACTCATTTGAGGAACATAAACCTGATTTTCTGTATATTCGTTCGATAATGCAAGATAGATTTCATTAGGACTTAGAATATATCCATCATCTGGTATGGTAATTTTATTTAGTTTATTCTTTTTCTTACTATCTAAAATACCGTCACTATATACATATAACTCTTGACCTAATGTCAAATTATAGCTATTTGGATTTACTTGCTCTTTATTAAAAGGCTTAATAGTTATGTCTCCTCTTTCGACTGCTTCTATTATCTCTTGTCCGCTTAACATAGTATCCTCACTAAAAATCCTTATATATTCTGCTAGCAGTTGTATCCATCTGTCCTAGATATTTGCCTTTATACTTGATTCTTTCATCGCCTACTATTGGAAAATAACAAATGTGACCTATTTTCATATTTGGATAAATTCTAACAGGTCTTACACAACATATCTCAAGGGTCCATGTTCCTTTAAAACCGTTATCACCAAATCCTGCAGTGATGTGTATTGTAACTCCTAATGAAGCTAGTGATAGACAACCAGAAAGAATTGGTACAAAGTGTTCTACCTCAGTATATTCTACAGTTCTACCTAAATATAGTTCCCCAGGTCTTAACACATATCCTTCCTCTGGTATAGTTATCTTTCTAGTTTTATTCTTGTTTTTACATTCCAAGACATCTTCATCATACACAACGAGTTCATCAGCCATATGTATATAATAACTGTTTGGACCAATATTTTTCTTGTCAAAAGGCTTAATGACGATATTCCCCTCTTCAATCTGTTTCATTATTTCCATACCTGATAACATGCTACTACCTCTTTCTAAAAAATCTTCAACGATTTAATGATAACAAAAAGCACTATAAATGTATAGCATTTTACGCTGTAGTTTACACAAATTTTTAATTATTTTAAATATTATTTCTAGATATACTAAGGATAACTCCAATACTAGCCATACTAACTAATAGACTTGATCCACCATAAGAAAGAAAAGGAAGCGTTACACCTGTTACCGGAACTAATCCTACAACTACAAACAAGTTTAGAAGTGCTTGCAAGATAATTCCAAAAGAAAGACCAAATACTAAATATTTAGCGAATAAATCTTTTGTCTTAAAAAATATTTTAATACTGCTATAGAATAATAGAAAAAATAAGCCTACAACTATAAGTACTCCTAAAAATCCCAATTCTTCACTTATAATCGAAAATATAAAATCTGTCTGTGGCTCCGGCAAATAAAAGTTTTTTTGTCTTGAGTTCATAAGTCCCATGCCAAGTAGCCCCCCTGGACCAATGGCATATAAACTTTGAATAATTTGAAATCCACTTCCAAGTGGATCTACCCACGGATTTAAAAAAGATACTATTCGCGCCATCCTGTATGGCGCAATTATTATTAGTGCGACTATACCCAATAAGCCCAATATGAATGTACCTATAAATAAAGATAACTTAGCATTGCTTACAAATATCATTGCAATTAATGTTACAGTAATAACCATCGCTGTGCCAAAATCTGGTTCTAATAAAATTAATACAAAAAAACACATAATAACTAAAAGAATTGGCAAAACGCCATTTTTAATCGATCTCATATTTCTTTCATTTGAAGATAGATATTTAGAAGTAAATATGATTAGTCCTATTTTAGCAATCTCACTAGGTTGTATACCAAATCCACCGATACCAAACCAACTTCTACTTCCATTTCTAATACTACCTATACCGGGAATTAAGACAAGTATCAAAAGTATAAAACAGAAGATTAAAATTTTAGTAGAGTACTTATAATATATTTTATAATCAATCTTTTTTAATATAGTAATAATTATTAATCCTATTATAAAAAAGACTGATTGTGATATTAAAAATTTATAAGGATTATTATATCTGTAAGTTGCCCAAACATTACTGGATGAGTAAATCATAATTATTCCAAATATAGAAAGAACAAGTATAGAACAAAGTAAAATTTTTGCATATTTTTTCATAGATAGCACCTATTTAATTTTATTTAATATGTAATTAAAAAGACCATCTTATATGGTCTATTCTATGCTTATTAGTTTACAATGTATAACTGTTCTCGTATAATGTGTATAACATGTAGAAAGAGTAAGCAAATGGTCTTCATAAGCAACTTCAGCATTATAATTATATTTACTTCTTCCTACTATCATCTTTACAAAATCTGCAAATGCTTCATCATCACTAAATGTGGTTTCCAAATAATCCGTAGTTTCTGGTATATTGTATACACTTATTATTTTCCACCTATACTTGTGCTTAGGTGTATAAATATATATTGGTGCATCTATTTTACTTGTAATTATCCTCTTTAATGTACCAAACATTGAACCATTTCTCATGTTATGTCCATAAATGATAGTATTTTTATCCCAATCATCTATAGTATTTCTTGCATCGACATATATCCAACCGCCACTGCTTTCCTTATTATTAAGTGAATGTTTTAAATAATAATCGTTATCCTCCCCTTGTACCAAAGGGTAATCGATATCTGTGTTATCGACGGTTAACCAACCAACTATGTCTTTATTTTTTTCTTTTTTCATTTTAGCAAAATCGAAGTCACTAACATCATATGAATATGTTTTAGGTTTATATGGTTGAATAGTAGTCGTGGTAGTATCTTCCTGCGGTTCATCTTCCAAGTTTTCGCTAGGCTCCTCTATTTCCTCCGGATCGTCATCATCTTGATTGACAAATGATCTTATATCATCAGTCTCTTGTTCAGTTTGTCTATATGATAAAATACTGTCTTTAATGTTAAGAGCAATAATTGCCATACCAATAGCTGCAAATATAATTATTAGATAACATGCCCAACGCTCTATTTCAATATATTTTTCCCTTTTTTTATTTAGTGTTGGTAACTTAATTAACACAGTCTTATCTAAGTTACTAGTTCTATCCTTTAAGTATTTACTAGATAAACCATATGTTTCTATAAATTCGTCCAAATTTTCTGAGAATGATAATCTTTTAAGATAATTTACATCAAATACAGTAGTATTTTCTAATTTTTTTATTTTCTTTTGATATCTTCTTATAAGTTGTCTTTTAAGCTCAGGTAAATCTTGCTCACTATTTTCTTGTTCATTTAATCTAGGAAGCTTTAAAGTTTCTCGTAGATTTGTATTATTATTTCTATTCACAAAAAGCCTCCCTCTTTTATTATTTGTTTTTATACTATTTCTAATTCTAATCAATTTTAACACATTTTTGATACTTATGTAAAGAGGTTGATTGTTTCCTTTACATTCTATCAAATCCAATAAAAAAAAAGCATCAGTTTGCTTTTTTTTGAGCTTTAATAGCGCAATAATCATAACAAATGATAACGAGATAAAACAAATGACATTTACATATATATTGTCTATTGTTTTAGGATTTACTATTGGTTTATCTTTTTGTGTATCAATTGGTTTATTTTCAGTAGATTGCATTTTAATTGCTGTACCAATAATACCATATTTACTTAAATGTGTAGTTGAAAACTCTATATAATCATCATTAATGGTAGTTTCTAATTCTTCAATGTTATTATCATTATCAATATAAATAACAGCAAAATTCTCATATTTTTTTATTAATTCATCACTTTTGATTCTTATTTTATAGATACCATCAGATGCATTTATAATCTCGTTGTTTTCATCTAATATATTTATTTCATATAGTGATAATAATGTCTTTTTTGTTTTTTCTTTTATACTTTCATTGATTTCACTTGTTACATCCTTAATAATGTCTTCTATTTTTAGTGAATAATTCGAGTTAATTCCTTTTTTAGCTTCTAGTATGATATCATCAGCTTGAATAGTTTTTACATATTCTATAGGTTTTTCTCCAATAAAAATTGTTCCTGATTTTGTTAGTGATACAGGCAAGCTGGTACGTATAGATGCTTCTTCCCATTCCATATCTACTTTAGTTGTAGTTGTTACAGGATCGATAGCATCTATATTAAGCCCAATTTCGGCCTTAAAAAAGTCTTTTATTTGTTCTTTATCTTTAATATCATGGCCCTTATCTATCAATTCTTTTAATCGCGATTCTTTAGGCAAATCACGTTCTTCAATAGTGGTATTAATAATATCGTTACTATACTTTCCATTTAAAATATAAATATTAGAGCCAGATTCTTCTATATAAATAAGATCAACTAAATCAGATAATGTCCATCCTTCTTTTGGGACAGATACAATTATATTTGATTCTGATATTCTATTTAGTTGAACCAATCGTGTCGATAGTGTAACACTTCGACCACTGGTTCCCCAATAAAAGTATGATATTTTTCCTATATCATTTTTATTATACTTATCGTAGTTTTCTATCTCTAGAGTACCATCGCCAGTAATGTTAAATGGAATATAGCGTTCACCTTCACTTATACCATTATTTGTGGTATTTACAAATCTTTTTATTTTGTTAGTACCAGTGACGTTAATATAAACATTATCGCTATATATTCCCATAGAAATATCAGCATTATTTAGATAAATTATACCATCTCTCAAAGTAAAATTATCATATTCTTCATTATCGTTAATTGTTATTTCATCGATATTTACACAATTAGTATCGTCTCTATCACATATTGTAAACAACAAATTAAATGAATTCCTAGTAGTTTTAGTAATTCCATATGGATTTTTTGCTTCTACAGAAATTGAAATTAATAGTAGGCAAATAAACAAAATAACTTTTTTTATAGTACTCTCCTTATATTCTTATAATACTGTTATATCAGGAGTATGCACAATTTAACAAGCAATTTTTGTCAAGTTTACAGCCGTTTACGCGATATTGTGTACTTGCTTTGATTCTTTCATAAACTCTATTAATAGTTTAACAAATATGATTAACGGCACTGCAAAAATCATCCCCATAATACCAAATGTTTTTCCTGCAAGTGTCACAACTATTACTACTAATAAAGGATTAACTTTTACACACTTACTCATTATAATCGGGTTAATTATATCTGATTCAATTTCCTGAGATATAAATAAAAATGCAACTATAATAATCGCTAATTTCTTACTTTTGCCAAGTGCAATTAATACTGCAGGTATTCCACCTATATAAGGCCCAACAAAAGGTATAATGTTTGTTATTGCAATAAACATCGCTAAGAGTAGCGCGTATTTTAGACGAAGTATGCTAAAAGTGATATAGGTAATTATAAAAAGTACTAATGTGTCTAAGCATAATCCTTTTATGTAAAGGCGCATATTAAAGCTAAGTTTTTTAATAAATTCTATTAATTGTGTTTTGTTTTTTAAAAGCAATTTTTTCTTAATATATTTTTTTATCAAATCATAATTATAAAGTATATATAATCCAAATACATGTATTAAAACCACATTTATGATAATTGAAATTAATCCTCCGCATGAATCTATTAAATCCCTTGATTTCATTGAAAATAAGTTTTCATCTATTTTTAAAATTTTAAGGTTTTTAAGTTTAAGAAGGTAAACCTCCAGTATTTTTACTAAACTATTTAACTTTTTAAATAGAATTGGTACTGCAAAATAACCAACCAGCGAATAAACTAATATAAAAAATAAAACAATTATAAGAATTGATATCTTGTGATTTAACTTTGCATTTAGCTTATTATATATCGGTACTAAAATCCATGCAAAGATAAATCCTAAAAGTATTGGTAAAACTAAATTTAAAATATAACAAATTATGTCATATACTTTAATAAGTCTTAATAAAAATACAAATGCAATTATAGTAATAATTAAAAGTAAATAGTAAAGGAGTTTATCTCTTTTCTTTTTCATAGTAAAAAAAGACTATTCGAAGTCCTTCATCATATTTTTTATATTATTTTGCATTTTTTTTGTCTTGATTGGATGTTTTTTAGTATAGGAATATAAAAGTGCTCCTGCTCCCATTCCAATAGCTAAACTCAAAGCTGTTTTTTTCATATTTCCACCCCTTACTGTTACTAGTATGGGTGAATTATTTTATTTTATTCAATATTTTTTCTACTAGATCTGTTTTTCTATTTAAGCTATAGTCGTTATTTACTCCCATATAGAAAGCTTGAGGGTTACCGAGCATAGTAAGACTTTTTTTAGCACGTGATGCTCCAGTATAAATGAGCTTGTTGTAAAGCATTCTTCCATAGTTCATTACGATTGGCATTATCACATGGTCAAATTCACTACCCTGACTTTTATGAATGGTAATAGCATAAGCGTGTTTAATATTTATCAAGTCTTCCCTTTTATAAAATACTCCATTTCCGTAGAAATTAACCATTACAAGTTCATCTTTACTTCGTGGATTAATCGATTCAATATATCCTATATCACCATTATATATATTGTTATCAGGATCGTTTACTAATTGTAAGACTTTATCTCCTACTCGAAATACTACATCTCCTATTCTAAATTCTTCTTTAGCATCGTCATGCGGATTATAGAGTTCTTGCAGAATAACATTTAAATTGTCTATACCATTTTCTCCTTTATACATTGGAGCGAGTATTTGAAAATTGTTGATATCTACGCCCTTTTTTTTGCTTCTTTTGCATATTTCCCTAACAGTATCTTTAATTAAGTGACTATCGACATTCAAGAAAGCATAATCTTCTTTTCTTTCGATTGATTCCTCTGTCAAATCGTGGTTTTTAATACTTAAGCAAAGATATGGAATAGATGAGCCGGCACTTTGCCTATATATTTCTTTAAGTGGAACATGATTAAAGCATTCACTGTTGATTAAATCTGTCAATATTAATCCTGGCCCAACACTTGGAAGTTGGTTATCATCTCCAACTAATACTAGCCTTACAGAATGATTTATTCCTTTTAGTAAAGCATCGAATAATTCAGTATCAATCATACTTACTTCATCGATAATTATGAGCTTTTCATAATGCAAATTATACTCATTATATTCAAATTTGCCAGTTATTTTATCCCATTTTAAATATCTATGTATAGTCGAAGCAGGTAAGCAGGTTAAATCGCTCATTCTTTTAGCTGCTCGACCAGTTGGAGCAAGTAAAACTATTTCATTCAAGGCCTCTTTTTCACTAATTTTATGGTTATCAATATAAATTCCAACAATAGCCTTTATTATAGTTGTCTTACCTGTACCAGGTCCACCTGTTATAATTGTAATATTTTCTTCTAGACTTGTCTTAATCGCTCGTTTTTGGTCGATATTGTATTCTATTTTATTTGATTTACTAAAGTCCTCTATTTTTTTATCGATATCCTTTATCTTTATGGTTTCTCTTCTACTAATATCAAGTAGACTACTAGCGATGTTTTCTTCCATTTTATCAACTTTATATAGAAAATATTTATCACCTTTTTTTGTTATTTCTCTTCTCTTTATAAGTATGTCCATGTAGTCATCTATTTTCTCATCTAAAAAAATGTTAAATAGAGTACCAAGTGAAGAGCTTATTTCTTCTAAATAAAGATAAGTATCTCCTGAATTAAACGATAATTCTTTCATTACTTCTATGATGCAAGCTTCAATTCTATTTTCATCGGTTTCATCGTGAATCTTAAAAAAAATGTTATCTAGCGTTTTAAAATCAACTTCATTTATAAGAGAATATACATTTTCTTCAATTACATTTTTTACATGCACACCATATACATTAAGGAGTGTCATTGCGTCTTTCATAGAGAATCCTAGGCCTGTAAGATATACAATTAGTTCATCGCTATTTTGATACTTGATAATAGATTCATATATGCTATCCATTTTTTTCTCTGTCATTTTAGGGACTAACATCAAAACAGTTTTATCTTCCTTAATCTTTTCTATCGCTTTTTCTCCCAAGGTATCTACTATCGAAATAGCAGTTTTTTCACCACATCCTTTTACAAGATTAGATGACAAAAACTCTATTACAGCATCAGTTCCTTCAGGTTTAACTTGTTCATAGCTAGAAACTTGAAATTGATATCCATATCTTCCATTTTTAACATAAGTTCCTTGCATTAAATAGTTTTCTTCTAGACGCAAATCATAGAAATACCCAGTAAATGTTATTGTATGATTAGTTAGCTCTTCGGCTAAATTATCACTAGCTTCTTTAACGCGAAAAAGCCCGACCTTATAGCCGTTTCCTCCACTACTCTCATATATAAGTTTTTTAAATTTTCCTTTGATGTATTCCATATAAAAATTGTAACAAAAAAAGACTTTAGTGTAAAGCCTTTAAAAACTTATAAAGTTGGGACAGCCTTTAATTCACTTGGTACAGTACTAAACTCTATTGGAACGTTTGAACTATTAGAATTTGCTGCACGAATACCGGCAGAGAGTTCTTCCGGTGTTAAGATACCTGAATGTGGTCCAAAATCACATGTACCTGCAGCAATAGCGTAGGCAGCTTGAATTTCTTCTGGTGTCCTTTCATCAATATTAGCTAGGCATGAATCTACTATAGGTAAAACGAACTGAAGTTGTTCTGGCAATTTTTCTTTTAAACTACTTATATAGTTTAAATAAGCAGTTTTTAATAATGTTTTTTGTTCTTCGATCGGTAACGTTACAATACAGTCCAATGTAAATGACGCACCTAACTGTGGACAAGAACCATTATCTCCAAGTATTTTATATGGAGCATTTGATTTTCTTCTGACTTGTTTTCTTATATCTTCAGCGCTAATAAATACACCTTTTTTAGCTAATCTTTTTGAAATGTCTTCAAGACTATTATCGCCAGCAATAATCGTTTCATAGATTTCTTCTTCTTTATATAATTTTCCTATTCCACTATCAAAAAGTGATTTAACTAGTTTAGCATCTTCAAATGATATAGAAGCAAGGTTTGCTATTTCCATTATTTCTTTTTCTTCTTTATTTTGTATAGATTGTGGATCGGTTATTAACGTTACATCAAGTTTTTGTTGTAATAGTTTTTCCCATTCAGTAATTGATATTTCGCCTTCACTACCTTTAAGTTTTGAACTATAATTATGTGTAATTTCTATCAATTTTTGTAGATAATCCTCTTTTGTTATTTCGCCCCGCTGTAACTTGATTTGAATTTTAGCATAATCTTCATAGAGGCTTCCTTCTTGTATATCAGTCTTAGGAATACAATTAGGTGAGCCATATAAGAGATAAGAATAATTAGTGTTGTTATGAGCGTAAGCCGATGTCACACTATATCTTAATAAATATTCAATATATCTTTCATAAACAGATATTTTAATGTCCACATCTGGAAATTTATAAAATAAAACCAAATTAATGTTGTCTACATTATTAAAATAAACATCGTTTCCAATTATCCTAGCACCATGATTTTTTAATTGCCTTATTATTTCTTCTTCAGAATAATCTGTTATTGTGTATCCAATATCACGCAAGTATTCTATTAAATTTTTTAATGAAAAACTGGATGTTTTACAATAATTAGCAAGTGGAAATAACGATTTTTCTTTAGAATACACGTCAATAGGGAATCTTTCTAAAAATTCATTTACATTACCTGGTGCGATCTCGGAGTTTTTTCCTTTTTCATCAATTCTTGCCCAAGCTTCGTCTCCATCAACTTCTATTGGCTCTGGCTTAGGTTGCATGGTACCTGTTTTAGTAGCTTCGTCTCCATTAACTTCTATTGGCTCTGGCTTAGGTTGCATGGTACCTGATATAGCAGTTTTAACTAATCCTGAAAGTACTAAAATGGAAAGTACTCCCACTTTTACTCGTGTTGATTTAATATTTGCCATATAAATTTCCACCTTCTTCAATTATTTTTAATATAACATACTTTATTTTGCCTATGGAGTATCACAGAAATACCCATAATATTTAGTATTCTAGGATTGGAACGTACTTTTGTTTTAGTTCGACCCTTGATAGTATAGTTTTTCATGATACTCACCTAGCATAAGTATACATTTATATATCTTTTTTTTCAAGATATAAGCTTACCATTTACACCACTTTCGTCAATAGATGTAATCATTATATTTTGAATTGATCCACTAGGTTTTTCTATAGGAATTGTAACCAATATATAATTATCGGTATGACCGACACTCCTGCCATCTTTGCTTGTTTCAACAATTATAGGTAACTTCGCTCCTATAAACTTTTTATAATAATTAAGTTCCAATTCATTGGATAAACTTATTACTTTTTTAACGCGCTCTTTCTTAACCTTTTCATCGACAAAGTGATCTTTCATTTCTTCTGCTTTAGTTCCATTTCTTAATGAGAATGGAAAAGTATGAATTTTTGTAAAACCAACCTTTTTAATAAATTCTAGTGTTTTTTTAAATTCATTATCTGTTTCATATGGAAAACCTACAATTAAATCAGTAGTAATACTTATATCTGGTCTAATCGCTCGTATTTGTCTAATTTTATCTAGAAAGAATTTAGTATCATACTTTCTATTCATCTTTTCTAATACTAAATCACTTCCCGACTGAAGTGGTATGTGTAAGTGATTACAAATCTTTGGATTGTCCTTTAATTCATTGAGGAATTTATCGTTTAGTTCTGTAATTTCAATACTAGAAATGCGAATTCGCTTTAATGCAGGTAATTTGCTAATTTTTTTAATTAAATCAACTAAGTCATAGTCTTTACCTCTACCATATGATCCTGTATGAATTCCTGTTAATACTATTTCTTTGTGCCCAGAACTTACTAATGATTCTATTTCACTTGTCGCTAAATCTATATCTTTACTTCTAATACATCCCCTCATGTAAGGTATTATGCAATATGAACAAAAGTTATCACATCCATCTTGAATCTTAACGAAAGCCCGAGTTTTATTGTTTTCGCTTTTCAGAAACATAGATTCAAATTCTAGATTTGTCAAATCATAAATTTTAACTATATTAGCGTGATCTATAAAATATTTATCGATGTAATCTGTTATTTTCGACTTATCCTTGTTACCAAGTACTATATTAGCACCAATTTCTAACAATTCTTCTTTGTGATTTTGAGCACTACAACCTAGAGCGATAATTAGTGCATTAGGCGTAGTTCTTCTTGCTAATCTTATCATATGTCTACTTTTTGCATCACTTTGGTTGGTAACACTACAAGTATTGATAATAACTATTTCTGGCATTTTATCTAAAGGACATTCAGTATATCCTTTTTCATTTAATTTTTCTCTTATAAAGTCACATTCATAGCTATTGACTTTACATCCTAAATTAATAATACAATATTTCATAAAAACCTCTCTAAGAAAAAAAGTTAGATTACCTAACCAAATTATTTTGTAATGTCTTTAAATCCTTTAAAAAAGCTTCTTCACTTTCATAATTTATTTGGGTTGGTGATGGCTCTTTTTGAGTAGATATACTGGTAGAGTCTACTTTATTTATTATTTTATCTTTATTGCTACTATCCAATAATTGATCATATGTTATATTAGTATTTGTTCTTTCTAATAATTCATCATAACTTATAATAGCTGTTTTTTCCATTTCTTGATCATACTCTGATAGTTCAACAGGCATTATCTTTTGGTTTTTCTTTAAAGTATCGATAATCTCTTTAATATCATTTGAATCATTTTTAACTACTACAATATTATTTTTATGGTTATCTTTTTTTCCTACCATATAAACTATGTATATTAATAATATAATTACCGCTAAACCAATAAAAAAAAGTATAGCATCGCTAAAATCAAAGCTCTTAATTAAACCTCCAACTGTTAGCACTATATTTTCCATTCTCTCACCCCATAATGATACTTTTAGGAGAAATATCAGTATGATTATAGCATGAATTATTGTTTTTTGCAAAGTTTACAACATCTTT
>CACYEG010000011.1 GCA_902773365.1 uncultured Erysipelotrichaceae bacterium | reverse complement strand
TTTTTGATGAAAGATTAAGAGAAAGAAATTATGGAGAATTTGAAGGAACAAGTAAATCATCATTTGACTATAACGAATTTTGGTCATATCAAAAAAATATGAAATATGAAAAAGCAGAAAATGTTCAAGATTTTTTTGAAAGAATATATGACTTTTTAGATGACATAACTTCAAAAGAATATAACAATATTTTAATAGTTTGTCATGCGGGAGTAGAGAAAGCTATTGAATGTTATTTTAATGGATTAATGTCTGATGATGAAATTGGTCCATTTTTACCAGATAATGCAAGTGTGTTAAAATATAGTAAATAAAAGGAGTTGATCCAAATGAACGAAAATAAAACTAATATAAACTGGTTCCCTGGACACATGCAAAAAACAAAAAGAAAACTTGCTGAAACTATGCAATTAGTAGATTTTGTTTTGGAATTAGTAGATAGTAGAATACCATTTTCATCAAGGGTTCAGGATATTGACAACATTATAAAGAATAAACCTGTTTTATTGGTGATGACTAAAAAGGATTTGTGCGATATAAATGAAACTAATAAGTGGGTTAAATATTATGAGGAGAAAGGACTAAAGGTAGTTCTCTGTGACTTAAACAATAATACAGATTATTTATCATTAGTAAAGGAAATAGACAATTTAGCAGATGAAATCAATTCTAAAAGAAAAGAAAAAGGATTAAAGCCTAAAAATATTAGAGGCGTAGTAATTGGCTCACCGAACGTCGGTAAAAGTACTTTAATAAATCGTCTTGCTAAAAAGAAGGTCGCAGGTGTTGCTAATACGCCTGGTTTTACAAAAAGTTTAACTTGGATAAAAGCAGGAAATACACTACTTTTGGATTCACCTGGTATTTTGTGGCCAAAATTTGATAATGACGAAGTGGCATTGAATCTTGCTAGTATGAGTTCTATAAAAGTTGAAGTATTGCCTGTAGACGACGTGGCAGTTCACATTTTAAAAAAGTTGGATACACATTATAAAGATAAATTAAAGGATGTCTTTGGACTAGAAGCGTTAACAGAAGATTATGATAAAAACTATAGATTAATTGCTAAAGCAAAAATGTCTCTTGCAGACAATAAGGAAGTAGATTATAATAAAGTGAGTTTATACATAATAAACTCTATTAAGAATGAACAAATAAAAGGAATTACATTTGACAGGTACTAAAATGGATGATTTATTAAAATATGAAAAAGATTTATATGAGCAAGGAATTACTCTAATTGCAGGAGTCGATGAAGTAGGACGTGGTCCACTATATGGTCCAGTTGTAACTGCAGCAGTTATTTTGCCAGTTGAGTACAAACTTGATGGATTAACAGATTCTAAGAAACTTACACCTAAAAAAAGGGATAAGTTTTTTGATGTTATTATGAAAGATGCAGTAGCTATCGGAATCGGTATTAAGTCAGCTAAGAGAATAGATGAAATAAATATCTATGAGGCAACTAAAGAAGCGATGTATGATGCAATAGATGATTTGACAATTAAACCAGAGCATGTTTTAATAGATGCGATGAAGTTAGAAAAGTTAGATGTTCCATCTACTAGTATAATCAAAGGTGATGCTAAAAGTCTTTCGATTGCCGCAGCAAGTGTAATTGCCAAAGTCACTAGAGATAGAATGATGGAAGAAGAAGATAAAATTCATCCCGAGTACGAATTTGCAAAACACAAAGGATATCCAACCAAAAAACACATTGAAAACGTTATGAAATATGGCGTGTTAGAACAATATAGAAGAACATATGAGCCAATTAAGAGTATAATACAAGGAAGTGATTATTATGGAAAAGGAAAAACAAAATCAAAAAGGAAAAGTAAAATCAAATAATACAAAGTTAAACAAAAATAATAAAGATACTAAAAAAGTAGAAACTAAAAAAAAGTCTATTTTCTTTGATAAAACACTTATTACATTCATAGTAGAATCATTATATATATTTATATTGGAAGTACTTTTTAAGATAATATTTGGATCTTTTTCGATAGATTGGAATCTTTTAAGAATATTCATATCTAGTATTTTACTTGGGCTTGCTATAACTGCGTGTACTTTTAAGTTGAAAAACGTTCCTAGAAAGATTATACTCATTTGTTTCAATTTCTTTCTTGCTTTTTATGCTTGGCTACAAATGGGATTTGTAGATTTCTTGGGGAATTTCATGTCTATGGGAAATGCGGAGCAGGGAACTAAAATAACAGATTTTATATTAGACTTTTTGCTCGCTTATAAATTTAAATCGCATTTACTATATTTACCATTTATATTAACAATTCTATATTTCGTTTTCGAAAAGAAAATATTAAAGGATAGTTATGACAAAAAGATTGAAACTATTAACAAAAAGTTTGTCGCTATAGTTATTGTGTCAGCTTGCTTGCTATTAGATATGTACGCAGTAAGCATAGTTGCTAAATTTATGCAGTCTAAATATCAAACTGTTTCTAATAAAGAACTATTCAAATATCCATCTAATCCTAGTGAAGCAATAAAAAATTATGGAATAAGTGTATATTTTGTACTCGATTTAAAATCGACTATATTAGGAAGTAGCAGTATAGCAGAATACACTATCAATAAAAAAGAGCAATTAGAAGCTGCGCCATTAAAATCGCACGATATTAGTGATGAATTATGGGATAAGGTTATAGAAAAAACTAAAGATAGTTCACTCTTAACTTTACACAATTATTATAAAAATAGAACAATAACTGAGAAAAACGAATATACTGGACTATTTAAAGATAAAAATCTGATTATGATTATGCTAGAATCAGTTAGTTTTAGTGTACTTGATGAAAAGTATAAAGACTACTTCCCAACGTTATATAAGTTACAAAGTGAAGGAATATCTTCTATAAATAATTACAGTCCAAAAAACAACTGTCCAACTGGTGAATCTGAAATGACCAGTCAATTGAGTTTATATTCGATTGAAACTACATGTACGGTAAATACTTATAAGAAAAATGTTTATCCAGAGGCACTATTAAGTATGCTTAAAAATGCTGGATATTATACGAGTTCTTATCACGATTATACTGATCAATATTATTCTAGAAGTGTATTTGAAAAAAATGTAGGTGCGATAGATTACTTTGGTGTGACTGACTTGGAAATGAAATATAATCCAGTATACAAAGAGTGGCCAAGTGATGTTGTTTTTATGGAGAAAGCACTACCTAAGTTTATAGATAAAGAAAAGTTTGCCTCATACATGATTACAGTAACTCCTCATTCACCATATATGTATAATAGTGAATTTGGAAACATGTATGTATCATTATTTGATGATTTAGATGTAGATCAAACGACCAAAAGATACCTATCTAAAGTTAAGGTTACAGATTTAGCTCTCGAATACTTGTTAAGTACTTTAGAGGAGAAGGGAATTTTAGATGATACTGTAATAGTATTATTTGGAGATCACTACCCCTATGCATTAAATCAAAAGCAATTTGCATCGATTACTTCATATGATACGAATATAAATCAAGATAAAGATAAAACGCCATTTATCATATATAATAGTAAAACACCACATGAGACGATAACTAAATATACTTCACCTCTAGATTATGCGCCAACTATATTAAACCTTTTTGATATAGATTATGATCCTAGATTTTATTTAGGTAATGATATATTCAGTGAATACGATGATTTTGTTTTATTCCCAGATAACAGTTGGCAAAATAGTAAAGGCTTCTACAATGTTGCAAAGGGAGAATTTATTCCAAACGTTGAAGGAGATTTGATGAGCGACGAAGATATAATATATATAAACACTTTAACTAAAGATTTAAGAAATATGAGCAATTTAACCATAAAGAAAAATTATTTTGACTACTTATACAAAGCCATAGAAAAAGAAAAACAAGAATTATTAAATACAACAGAAGATATGGAGGAAAAAGATGAAGAAGATAGTGATAGTAGAGTCACCAAGCAAGACAAAGACAATTAGTAAGTACTTAGGTAGTGAATATCAAGTATTATCATCAAAGGGTCATATTAGAGATTTAGCGACGAGTGGAAAATTTGGTCTAGGAATTGATGTCGATAACGATTTTTCTCCAAATTATATACCGCTTAAAGATAAGAAAAAACTCATAAGCGATTTAAAAAAAGCTTCTCGGGATTCTATTGTCTATTTAGCAAGTGATCCGGACCGTGAAGGGGAAGCAATCAGCTGGCATCTAAAAGATACTCTTGAGCTTAAAAGCTATAAAAGAGTAGTTTTTAATGAAATTACTAAGCCAGCCTTACTGGAGGCATTTAAAAATCCAAGAGAAATAGATATGGCTCTAGTTAGATCTCAAGAAACTAGAAGGATGCTCGATAGAATGATTGGTTTTAGATTAAGTAAATTAATGCAGTCTAAAACTGATGGCACTAGTGCGGGCCGTGTACAGTCTGTTGCGCTAAAATTAATTGTAGATAGAGAAAGAGAAATACAAGCTTTCAAAGAAGAAGAATATTGGACAATTAAAGCAATATTCCCAGATTTTGAAGCAGAACTTGAAAAATTCGAAGGAAAAGATATTAAAATACCTTATAA
>CACYEG010000010.1 GCA_902773365.1 uncultured Erysipelotrichaceae bacterium | reverse complement strand
T
This sequence comes from uncultured Erysipelotrichaceae bacterium, assembly GCA_902773365.1. Lineage (GTDB taxonomy): Bacteria > Bacillota_I > Bacilli_A > RF39 > UBA660 > RUG11867. The sequence continues at coordinate 8,347 of CACYEG010000010.1, read as the reverse complement.
AGCTAAAGAACAGATAGATTTATTAAAAAAGCTCGGAGTCAAAGTCATCATTACAATGGATAGTGATAATGCAGGAGAACTTGCCACGATTTCTATTGGTGAAGCTCTAATGAAAGAAAAAATCGATATAGGCATTGTTAGACTTGCTGGAAAGAAAGATCCCGATGAATACATCTTGACTTATGGTGTAGAAGCATTTAAAGACAATTTAAAAAATCCAATTACTTTTCCTGAATTTATGGATAAGGTTTATAGAAAAAATAAAAATTTAAATAACCCGGTTGAACTAACAAATTATATCAATGAAATGCTTGCGATGTTATCAAATATCGGTGATGACTTGCTAACAGAGATAACTTTAAATAAATTATCTGGTGAATTTCATCTTGATAAAGAGTTATTGAAAAGTAGAGTAAAAACTCAAGAGAAAATAGAAGAAGTTAAGGTTGAGATTAAATCACAAAATATAGAAAAAAAAGAAAAACCTAATGGCAAGTTTGATAGAGCAATTATGACGATGTTATATTACATGATGAATAGTACTGATTGTATGAGACTATTTTTGCATTATCAGTTGAAATTGCCAAAAAATCGTTATAGACTTGTTGCAAATAATCTGATATACTATTTTGAGCTCGAAAGAGAAATAGATTTTGCAGATTATCTTACATTTACAGAAAATTATCCTGAATTACGCGAAGTAGTAAAAGAGATAATAAAAGAAGTACATGTCGATGAATTCAATGAACAAGATATGGAAGCTGTTTTAAAAATCGTTAAAGGAGTATTAGACAAGGAAAGAATAAAAGAAATAAAAGAAGAAATGAAGACTGAGCTGGATATGAATAGAAAAAAAAGATTATTTGAAGAAATAATAAATATTAAAAAAGGAAGTGTTAGTGATGGTAGAAATTAAAACATTAGAAGAAAGAATAGAAGAGTTATTAGTTCTTGGAAAGAAAGAAGGAGTAATAACTTTTGAACAGTTAGCAGAATCGTTAAAAGGACTTGATATCGACGGTGACTCTTTAGATAAGTTATATAATATTTTGGTAGATAATAATATAATGGTAATATCTGGAAGCGAAGATGAATCTGCAGATGGCGACTCGAAAGAAAAGAAAGATGAAGTAGTTCTTCTATCAGATGAAGCCCTAACTAGAGATGTTAATATCAACGATCCAGTAAGAATGTATTTAAAAGAAATAGGAAGAATTAGTCTATTATCCCCTCAGGAAGAAACTGATTTGAGTATTAGGGTTTCCAAAGGTGATGAAGAAGCAAAAAAATTGCTTGCAGAATCGAATTTGCGTCTAGTCGTATCCATCGCTAAAAGGTATGTAGGTAGAGGTTTATTATTTCTAGACTTGATACAAGAAGGAAATATCGGCCTTATGAAAGCAGTAGAAAAATTTGACTATGATAAAGGTTTTAAATTTTCTACATATGCAACTTGGTGGATTAGACAGGCGATAACTAGAGCTTTAGCAGATCAAGCAAGGACGATAAGAGTGCCAGTACATATGGTAGAAACGATTAATAAAATGGCAAGAATACAACGCCAGTTGACGCTCGAGTTAAATCACGAACCAAGCGAAGATGAAATAGCTAAAAAAATGGGTGTATCGGTAGAAAAAGTTAGAGAAGTTATGAAAATTAGTCAAGATCCTGTAAGTTTGGATACACCGATAGGTGAAGAAGAAGATTCACACTTTGGTGACTTTATACCAGATAAAACGAGCCATATGAGTCCAGAAGAGTATGCTACTAATGAAATACTTAAAGAACAGATAAAAGAAGTATTAAAGACACTACAAAAACGTGAACAAGAAGTATTAGAGTTGAGATTTGGACTTTTAGATGGAACTTGTTATACTCTTGAGGAAGTTGGAAAACGATTCAACGTAACAAGGGAAAGAATTAGACAAATAGAAGCTAAAGCACTAAGAAAATTAAGACATCCATCTCGTGCTAAAAAATTAAAGGATTTCCTAGGTGATGAATAATGATTAAAATAAGTGAAAGACTTAAAAGCCTAGCAAAATATATAAATAGTCAAGATAATTTAATGGATGTCGGATGCGATCACGCATTATTAGATATTTATTTAGTACAAAGCGGTGTAATAAATAAGGTCGTAGTTTGTGATGTAAATTCTAATGCATTACAAAATGGAATTAATAATATCGAGAAATATGGATTAACAAATAACATAATCCCTGTATTAGGTTACGGCATAGAAAAAGCTAATACATATAACATAGATACAGTTTTAATTTCAGGATTAGGTTCTAAAACAATTATAGATATATTAAATGGTCCAAATATAAATTACATGTACAAGTTGATATTACAATCCAATAATAATCACTATGAATTAAGAAAATTTTTAGTAGAAAAAGGCTTTACAATTTTCGATGAAGAAATTATCAAAGATGGTAAAAAGACCTATATCAATATGCTTGCTGCGCGCGGAGAATATACAGCTGAGTATAGTGAATTAGAATACGAATTTGGTCCAATTTTAACTAAAGACCCCAAGAATTTAGACTACTTTAAAGAGCTTTTAGAAACACAAGAAGATTTATTATTCGCAAGTAAAAGTGATGAGATTAGAACAAAAGTTAAATATCTAGAGCAAATCATCGATTCACTTGTAAACAATCAAAATATATAATATAATTAAAACACGTGAAAGAAGGAGAAAAAATGAAAAACGTACATAATATAACGATAAATGTAGAAGGGAAAGAATGGAGCGACATCTTAGATGCAACCTTCAAAAAGAAAAATCAGGGAGTTACAATCTCAGGCTTTAGAAAAGGTAAAGCGCCTAAAGATGTTTATCTAAAAAAATATGGTATTGAATCACTATTTATGGATTCAGTTGATGAAGCTTTAGAGACTGCTTACACAAAAGCACTAGAAGAAAATAAATTGGTTCCAGCTTGTGAGCCTAAAGTCGATATTAAAGGAATCGATGAAAAACATGTCGAATTGGAATTTACTATTATTACTAAACCAGAGGTTAAAATATCTAGTTATAAAAAACTCGGTGTAAAAAAGGGAGAAGTAAAAGTTACTAAAGAAGAAATAGAAAATGAACTAACTTCTTTGAGAAATAGATTCGCCGAAATTGTCGAAAAAGAAAATGGTGATGTTGAAGAAGGAAACATTGCAGTAATCGATTTTGAAGGATTTGTCGATGGTAAAGCGTTCGAGGGTGGAAAAGGTGAAGAATATCCACTTGAAATTGGATCAAATACATTTATTCCTGGATTCGAAAGCCAATTAGTTGGAGCTAAAAAGGGAGAAACAAGAGAAATTAATGTCAAATTCCCAGACGAATATGTCGATAACCTTAAAGGTAAAGATGCAATGTTCAAAGTAACAATTAAGGAAATTAGAACAAGACTTTTACCAGAACTAAATGAGGAATTCTTTAAAGATTTAGGATATGACGATGTTAAGACAGAAGAGGAATTAAAAGCCAAAATTGAGGAACAAATTAAAGAACGTAAGTCCAAAGAAGTCGAAGACAAATATATTGACGATTTGATGAATGCCGCTATTGAGAAAATGACTGTAGAAATTAACGAAGAAATAATTCACGATGAAATTCACAGAATGATGCACGATTTATCTCATAGACTTGAGATGCAAGGAATAACACTTGAAAATTATTTCAAATTCAGTGGTATTACTGAAGAAGCCTTCCATGAACAAGCAAAACCAGAGGCAATCAACCGTATTAAATCTAGATATTTATTGGATGAAATAATCGAAAAGGAAAACCTAGAAACAACAGATGAAGAAGCTATGGCACATGCCGAAGAACAAGCTAAGACTTATGGTACTAATGCAAATGAGATAATCGAGATGTACGGTGGATTAGATGTTGTTAAATATGATTTATTAATCCATAAGGCAATAAAAATATTAGAAGAAAATTAAATGCACAATCCTGTGCATTTTTTCTTTCCTAAAAAAAACATTTGTATTATAATACAAATCGAGGTTTTTATTATGAAGATGAGCGATATTAACTACGAAGATTTAAGTCCGATGATGAAACAATATTACGATATTAAGTCAAATTATCAGGATACACTTTTATTCTATAGATTAGGCGATTTCTATGAGCTGTTTTTTGAAGATGCCAGTATTGCAAGTAGAATTTTAGGTTTAACTTTAACTGGAAAAAATGCCGGTTTAAAGGAAAGAGTACCTATGTGTGGTGTTCCCCATCATTCTAGTAAGACTTATATAAAAGAGGCATTAAGTAAAGGATATAAAGTCGCGATATGTGAGCAAACAGAGGATCCTAAAAATGCTAAAGGCATGGTAAAAAGAGAAGTTACTGAAGTTATTAGTAAAGGTACTATGACAGATTTAGAATATTTGGATAATAAAGATTTTAACTACTTAGGTAGTATTTTAGAGTATCCCTCGAGTTATGTCGTTACATATGCAGATATCTCTACTGCTGAATTAAATATCGTTTCTATAGAAAAAAACATCAATGCTTTAATTAATATCGTAATTAATAATAACTTTAAAGAGTTAGTAGTAGATGATTCATTCTCCATAGAGAATATTAATCTGTTTAAAAATATTTACAATATCGATATTACTATAGATTCCGGTTTGATAGAAGATAACAGTTTATTAAAAGATGTACAAGATCCAAAGATGAAAAAAGGTTTAAGACATCTATTGTATTATTTAAATGTACGAGAACTTAAAGATATATCGCATTTTAATAAGGTCAATATTATCGATACAGATGAATATCTTAGCATGGACATCCACACAATAAGAAATTTGGAGTTATTCGAAACATTGAGACTAAAAGAAAGACAAAACTCTTTATTGTGGTTAATTGACAAATGCAAGACAAGTATGGGGTCTCGTAAACTCAGAAGATGGATGCTAAAGCCACTTAGAGATAAAACTAAAATATGTGATAGATATGATAAAATAGATGTTCTTAATAAAAACTTTATCGAACGGAGTGAACTTGCGAATCTGCTCTACGAAATATATGATATCGAAAGACTTTGTGGGAAAGTTAATTGCGGTAGCGCAAACGCACGCGATCTTTTGCAACTTTGTAATTCTCTCAAAGTTTTACCTGATATAAAACGAATTATTAAATCAATTGGATTTAGCTACGAAATAGAAGAATTTACTGACTTATATAATCTCATCACTAACGCAATAAACACTGAAGCTCCAATCACTTTAAGGGACGGGGGGTTAATTAAAGATGGGTATAATAGTGAGTTAGATGAGTTAAAGGTAATACGAAAGGGTGGCAAAAACTTTATCGCATCTATCGAAAAAGATGCTCAAGAAAAAACCGGTATATCTAATCTTAGAGTTGGTTACAACAAAGTATTTGGCTACTTTATAGAGGTAACCAAAGGAAACGTCGATAAGATAAAACCAGAATTGGGTTGGGAGCGCAAACAAACACTAGTTAATGCAGAAAGATATATAAGTCCAGAATTAAAAGAGAAAGAGGATTTAATTCTAAACGCAGAAGAAAAAATAATAGAATTAGAATATCAACTATTTATCGATATAAGACTTAAAGTAAAAAACTGTATTCACGAGTTAAATAAAATGGCAGATACGATAAGTGAAATAGATGCACTAGTGAGTTTGTCTTTAGCAAGTGAGGACTTAAAATTAGTTAGGCCATCATTAAACGATAATCACATTATTGAAGTAATAGACGGTAGACACCCAGTTGTCGAGCATGTCAGTAAAATAGAATATGTACCAAATGATGTAATCATGGATGAAAACACCACGACTCTTTTAATTACAGGCCCTAATATGAGTGGTAAGAGTACATATATGAGAGAACTAGCAATTATTGTTATACTTGCTCAAATGGGATCGTTTGTTCCGGCAAAAAGTGCATCATTACCAATTTTCGATAAGATTTTCACGCGTATTGGTGCCAGTGATGACCTTGTTAGTGGAGACTCAACTTTCATGATAGAGATGAAAGAAGCCAACAATGCGATAGAAAACGCAACAAAGGACAGTTTGATTCTTTTTGACGAACTCGGTCGGGGAACCAGCACATATGATGGAATGAGCATTGCACAATCTGTACTTGAGTATATTACAAATAAAATCAGATGCAAAACGCTTTTTTCAACTCACTATCATGAATTAACAACTATGGAAAAAGATAATACGGGAATCAAAAATGTTCACGTTGGTGCAGAGGAACATGATGGAAATATAGTCTTCTTACATAAGGTCAAAGACGGATTTGCAGATAAATCATATGGAATACATGTTGCAAAACTTTCTGGTATGCCTGATGAAATAATAAAGCGCGCTAATGAGATTTTAACGGTATACGAAAACAAAGAAAAACCTATTATTAAAGAACAAATAAGCTTTGATTTTAACGAAAGTAACTTTAGTAAAATCGAAGAATATTTAAAAGCAGTAGATATAGATACCATAACACCAAGAGAAGCGATGGACATGCTTTATGTTTTAAAAGACATGATGAAATAGACGTCAACTTGGCGTTTTTATTTACAAAAAAATGTAAAGAAACATTGTTTATTATATATTTTAGTAGTATACTAAAACTGTATGATAGAGGAGTAGATATGAGAAGTAAAATAAAAAGAATATTCATATGCCTAGTTGGAATATTATTGTTTAACAATGTTTTCGCCATTTGTGATTCATGTGAGTACATAAATAATGCTTTTCAAATATGTGATATGTCCAGTGGCCAGCCTGATGCCTGCTATACAGCGATATACAAAAACAGTTTACCAATAACATTAGAAGATTATAATGGAACGTTTTTTAGTATAAGGGATAATGTTGTATATCTAAATAATAGCAACGTCTCAATAAATATTTATGAAGATAATATTAATAAAGGACAACCACTTACATTTAATATAACTGGAAATAATGTTATTAAAGAATTAAATTCTATAGCGTATTCTGCTTTTGGATGTAATAATGGTATAGACTGTCTAAAAGATAAATATACTTATCAACCTATAAGCGTTATTGGTAATGGTTTGCTTGAAATAGAAAAGGTTAATATATTGAAAAGAGATTTAGATGACAACCAATATTACAAATGTTGGACTTATTCGCTAAACTTTCGCGAAAGTAAAAGAGGTAATACTAGTCAATCTTGTATTACTAAATTGGAAAGAATAAACGATAGAGAACTTTTATATAATCTTTATGTTCCAGAAGATGGATTTAGATTAAGTGATTTACAAGACATTACATATAATGATGCAGATGTTAGAAGGGGTATAGATAGTTTATTTTATGGGGTACCAGGGACAACTATGAATTATTCTGATCTAGAGGTTTTATATGCAGATAGTAATCCGAGATGGATGTCTGATATACCAGAATTATACAGTTTGAATGATACAATTCTTCCTATAGAGTATAATGCCGATGAATACCGTATTCCTAGTTATAGAGTAGAACTTATATCTAGATTTATTAACAGTGGTATCATCGTTGCAAAAGAACCAACAACAATATTGGAGCAAATTACTCAAGACTGGGGAAATAAAAACATACAAACAGAATTACCAAGATCATTTACAAAAACGGGTTCATACTTAATAGGAACTAAGCAAGATGAATCAACTAACAATTTAGATACAGTAACTGTAACACAATCTGATAATATAGTATTTGAATCTACAGTTGCATTTGATTCAAATTATCATCTAAGTGTGGATGATATAACAGAAGATATAACAGATGAGCAAGCTAGTAGAGAAGCAGCTAAAACTGATAAAATTTTAGTTAAATTATATGACATCAATATGTTAGATAAAGATAATAAAATAGTACCAATGGAAAATGGAACGTACACTATCAAAATCAAATTAAGTGATTTGTTAAAAAAATATAACGATTATCAGATAATCTATATAGATGACGATAATAAAGTAGAGTTAATCAATGCAAAAGAGGATGGAGACTATATCGTATTTAATACTACACACCTAAGTAAATATGGTATAGTAGGATTAGAGCGAACTACAAAGAAATTAATAGATTTAAACAATCAAGAAATAAAGAATCCAAAGACTGCAGATAACATGCTTACTTATGGATTAGTATTCTTTACACTAATTGTTGCAAGTATTACTACTATAATAAGAATTAAAAATATTGAAAAGGTGGAAAACTGAGTTAAAAAAACTACTCAGCTTTTTATTGTCAAAAATTAGTTTTAGTGATAATATTTATTTAGAATAGAAAGAAGGATTAAGATGAAGAAGAAAATAATATTTTTATTAGCGTGTATGTTGATGAT
>CACYEG010000009.1 GCA_902773365.1 uncultured Erysipelotrichaceae bacterium | reverse complement strand
GTATAAGCGAAAGATTTGCGACCAGGTATTTCTATTCCAATCAAGTCAGCTTTTCTTCCCGTTAATTCATGATAACATCTCGCCAAATAATAAGCATTTATATCATTCCCAAGTATTAGCACTTTAAATCTTTTTTTCATCTCACCCCACCTCATCTCATCTCATTTATTTATTTATCATATTTATATATTCTTGGCACTCTAGTTGTAACACTAGTAAGCGTTTTATATACGTTTTCATGAGCTAATCTACTTGCTGTACGTATACTTATAGTATCGCCAAATATTTCAACTTTATCGTACAATTTGACGTTAGAGTCCACTACAACAGTAATGACATCCATATTTATAGCTACTATTGGATACTTCTTTTTATTGATTGCAACATACGATGTATTTATATGAGAATAATCTGCAAATCCAACAGGTAATATCGCAATTAGCTTATCTTCTTTAGCGTCATACATTCCCTTATATCCGATCGAACTACCTTTTTTAATTTTTTTGATTTCTATAACTTCAGTATAAAACTTAAAGGCTGTTTTTAAATCGAGTATAGATGGCACAAAATTGTTTTTCTTTCGCATGATTTTATTATACAATTTCCTTTTCCACGATATTATCGGTGCCTGTTTATTGAAACCGTACATAGCAATACCAAGTCTTACTCCAGTAGTATATGGTAACTTATCATGTTGTTCAAGGGTTAAACTTCTATCAACATGTACAATAGGTATTTTTTTAAGATCAATTAAACTTGTTATACTTTCAAAGTTATTTTTTTGTTCTACATATGTGATACCTATTCCACTGGCAAGCTGTGTAAACACACCCTCTAACACGATATTTTTATTACAGTTATCACATATATATTTTGCTTCATTTTTATCTTTTAATCCAAATCTATTCATTCCACTATCGATTTTTAAGTGTATTTTTACTTTTAAATTCATTTCAAGTAATTCTTTAAACATATCGATACTATCTATAGTAATAGAAATATTATTTTCGCTTGCTACTCTTACATCTTCGGTATGAATTGGCTCCAATATTAAAATTGGAATCTTACTATCTATTCCTCTTACCTCTAGTGCTTCTTCTAAACTAGATGTAGCTAAGTAATTTATTCCACCCTTTATTAAATATTTGATACTTTCAAAGCCATGAGAATAACAATTAGCCTTAACTACGCCAATATAATACTTGTAATTGCTGTATTTACTCTTAATATCTTTTATATTATTTTCTAAAACATTTCCATCTATTTCTACATATGTCTTTCTGTACATATTATCACCAACAAAAATTATATCATAAGAAAACAGAGGTTTCAACGCGTCAAATTGTAAACTTTGCAATTAAAAAAATTGAATAAGTAGTTGCTATATTCAATTTTTATTTTAATGTAAACCCACCATCTTGTGGTTACACTTTTATATACCTCTTTTTTACATTTAACTATATCAATTTTTATATAGACAAATAACAGTTTTCTTTTATAAATTTAAAAATATTCTTACTATCATTTGATTCATAAAATTCAATTAATAATTTCTTATATTCATCTACTTTTTCAATCGGTATTACAATTAGACCTTTTCCTTTTGAAATCAAGTAATGATTTGCAAATATTACTGATGTCCTTTTATTGCCATCAATAAACATTTGTTTTTTTACTACATATAATAATAATTCAATCGCTTTATCAACATCTTCTTTATTTTGCACAATTATATTTCTTATATCATCTTTTATGTCAGATTCAATTGGTATATCAGGAGTCCAAGATGTTCCTCCAATTTTTACTGGAACATTTCTTAAACTTCCTGCATTATAATAAAATCCTTCTTCAACTAATTTGTTAATTGTACATAGTATTGAATAATTACTTTGAGTTAATATAACATTCTTATTAAGAATAAACTCCCATGAATGTTTTAGATTTACAATTTTTAATATATCTTCTGATGACATATTTGATACTTTGCCACCTTCTATAATATTTTCAGTATCAGTTAATGTTGTTGCTACTCCTTCTAATACAGCTTGCTTATAAATTGTATCAGCCAGATGCTTACGAGCAAAATCTATATTTATACTCACTTCTTTAGTTAATTCTTCATCAACGTAATTTAATTCTTTTAAATTTTTTTCTATTTTTCTTATTTCCTTTTTTATTTCTTTGGCTTTAATATTATTATTTAAAATTAAATTATGTAATTCTTCAGAGTATTCACCGATATATTTTGTAGATTGAAGACCATCTTTCTTAGTATGAGTATAAATATATTTGCTATTATCTTTACTTCTTATTTCTACTGATCCATAAATCATTTTTTCTAATTCATATTGTTTAATTTGTTTTTGATTTAATAAATCTAATATTTTCATTTGCTCATCCATATCAGTCACCTCTCTTATACATTATACCATTTTTTAAAAAAGTGTGAAACTTTATTTTAAAAAATATATAAAATGGTCTCACACTAAATATATTTAATATTATATAATACTCATTTTTACATAAAAGATTTAATCAGAAATAGCATTAAACAGCAACAAAGTCTCCATCAACAGTCAATACTTGTCCAGTAATATAACTTGCCTTTTCTGATAATAAGCCCTTGCAAACACAAGCTTTTATTTATCTATATAAAGTACATTGTTATTTAACACTTCAATGTTTTCTTTACTTTTTAACAGATACGTTATGTTAGATACAACGTCTATTCCGTCTATATTAGTAATGGAGCTATCTAGTGGCATAATTTTTTGGTCATACAATCTTTGCTTGATTAAATCTGCGAGTTTATCTACGCTTTTTGCAACATAATTTTCAAAATAGTAAAGAGTATATACTCCTTTGGACTTGGAATACTTAAGTTCAAAAATTGGTTCTAATTCATCTTTGATTGTGACATCGCTCAGATTAAACGTTTTTAAGAATTCATTTTTTAATGTCTGGATCCTTTTGTCTTTTGTATATCCCATTTTGTTTTCATATTCTTCTTTATATTTTCTTTTATAGTTCCTCATTTAGATCTTTACGATCTATTATTTCGACATTTTTATCTTTTGC
>CACYEG010000008.1 GCA_902773365.1 uncultured Erysipelotrichaceae bacterium | reverse complement strand
TAAAGAAATTTCCTACTTACATAGCGAAGCATATGCAGCTGGAGAACTAAAGCATGGTTCTATTGCCCTTATAAGTGATGGTACTCCGGTATTCTCTGTAATTACGGATGAATCAATTGCAGAAAAAACCAGAAGCAATATGAAAGAAGTAAAAGCAAGGGGAGCTCATGTAATCCTATTAATTAGTGAAGACTTGGATTATGATGGGGATGACTATGATGAAAAGATCGTAATACCTGCCCATCAAGAACACTTAAAGAGTATAATTGCAATTATTCCTCTACAGTTAATATCGTATAAGACAGCTTTACTTAGAGGTTGTTCAATTGATAAGCCAAAAAACTTAGCCAAGTCTGTTACAGTGGAATAAAGTGCGAGAAATCGTACTTTTTTTCATAAAAAAACTGCGCATTACGCAGTTCAATCTTTGAATCTAGTCTTTCACCATATTAGATATGGCACTCCTATAATGACGTAAGAATATTTTTTTAATTCCCACATCATTTTTTTAGCTATTATTTATCTTAAAAGAATTAAACTAATTCAACAGTAGCTCCAGCTTCTTCAAGCTTAGCTTTAATTTCGTTAGCTTCATCGTTAGATACGTTTTCTTTAACATTTCCGCCGTTATCAGCAACACCCTTAGCTTCAACAAGACCAAGTCCAGTGATTTCACGGATAACTTTGATAACTGCAATCTTAGCAGCACCAGCATCTTTAAGTACTACAGTCTTAGTAGTGCTTTCAGCTTCTTCGCTAGCACCAGCAGCAGGAGCAGCAGCAACTGCTACAGCACTAGGATCTACTCCTAATTCTTCTTTCATTAAATCTTGAAGTTCTTTAACTTCTAAAATAGTCATTTCTTTTATTGCATCAACGATTTCTTTACTAGTTAATTTTGCCATTATATATTTTCCTTTCTTATTAATTATTTTCTTCTAGTTTTTTTGCATATAGATCTAATCCAATAGCCACATTAGTAACATATTGCATAAGTCCTGCAGAAATTTGTGTAAGCATTGTTTCCTTTGATGGAATAGATGCATAAGTTTTGATTTCATCAAGTGATAAAATCTTACCATCGGCATATCCGGTTCTAATTTCGATATGCTCATTGTCTTTAGCGAACTTGCTAAGAACCTTTATTGGTTCAAGTAGGTCTGAACCAAATAGTATTGCGTTTGGTCCTTCCCAGAATTCAGCATTATCTACTTTTAAATCTTCGAATGCTCTTTTTGCTAAAGTGTTTTTATATACTTTTACTTCGCTGTTAGACTTGCGCAATTCATTTCTTAAATTGCTCATATCTGCTACAGTTAAGCCTTGATATGTAAATACGATAACAGAAGCACTATTGTTAATCTTTTCTGTTATTTCTTTAACGACATCTTTTTTAGCACTTAAATTCTTTTCGCTTGCCATAAAACAACTCCTTTCTTTATATTAGAAAAGCCTCCACTTAGGGAAGCCTTATAGTCGTTTAATAGTACGATAAGTTCCCCTCGGCAGGATTATTAAAACTATTGTTCCCTGCTGTCTATGGATAGATCTTTTCTCATTTCTTCGTTATTATATAATATGTGTTGTTATTTGTCAAAAGAATTTTTGTCTATCTTAATTCCAGGTCCCATTGTACTTGAAATAACGATAGAAGTGATATAATTTCCTTTAACTGTTGTAGGTTTAGCTTTAATGATTGTATTCATTAAGTATTCGATATTCTCTTCAAGTTTCTTTGAATCGAATGATACTTTACCTACGCTAGTGTGAATAATACCATAAGAATCAGCACGATATTCAATCATACCTTTCTTAATATCTTCAACTGTTTGAGCAACATTAGTTGTTACTGTACCAGTCTTAGGGTTTGGCATTAATCCTTTAGGTCCTAAAATCTTACCTATCTTACCTAAAGAAGGCATCATTTCAGGAGTAGCTACGATTACATCAAAATCGAACCAGTTTTCATTAGCCATCTTATCGATTAGGTCTTGTTCACCTACGAAGTCAGCACCTGCCTTTTTAGCTTCTTCTGCATGAGCACCTTTAGCTAAAACACAGATTTTTTTAGTTTTACCAATTCCGTGAGGTAAAACAATTGAACCTCTCATTTGTTGGTCAGCTTTCTTAGTATCGATATTTAAATTGATAGCAATTTCAACAGTACTATCAAATTTTGTAGTACTAGTCTTCTTTACTAGTTCAACTGCTTCAGTAGTAGAATAAAGTTTACTTCTATCTACTAATTTAGAAGCTTCCACATATTTTTTACCTGTCTTTTTCATCTTTTTCCCTCCAATCGTGGTTTATTTATAGAGCGGATTATTAGTTTTCTTCAGTTGTTTCTTCTGCTTTTTCGTTAATTACTTCTGCTTCTTGAGTTGTTTCTTGTGCGCTAGCTTCCATAGCCTCTAATTCAGCTTCACGTTTTGCTTGTTGAGCTTCTTCGATAGCAGCTTCTTTTCCTTGTTCTGCAAGTTCCTTATCGTTAAGTCCCTTTACAGCAACACCCATATTTCTTGCAGTTCCTTCGATAATTCTCATTGCAGCTTCGATATCGTTAGCATTTAAGTCTGGTAACTTAATCTCAGCGATTGCACGTAAGTCATCTTTAGTTATTGTAGCAACTACGTTGTTAGCACCCTTAGCACTGCCTTTCTGAATCTTAGCGTACTTCTTAATTAGTTCAGGTGCTGGAGTTGTCTTAAGTACGAAATCATATGACTTATCTTGATAAAGTGTGATCTCTACTGGTACAACATCTCCCATTCTGTCCTTAGATGCATCATTAAACTTTTGACAGAACTCAGCAAGATTGATACCTGCAGGTCCTAAAACAGTACCAACTGGTGGTGCTGGAGTAGCTTTTCCTGCTGGGATTTGCAATTTAATTTTCTTTAAGATTTCTTTTGCCACGAAAAACACTTCCTTTCTTTGTTTTCATGTAAGTGGTCTGGGCTAATCCGCATTCCCTCCCACTAAAAATAGTTAAACAATTAACTACGACTAAGACTATAGCACAAAAAATACTAGAATTCAAGAAAAAAACATCAAATACTTGATGTTATTTTTTACTTTTTTTAGTGCTACTTTTACTATCGTCTTGCAATACTGCATAACCAGTTGATAATATGAACGATACTGCAAGTATTAGCGGTAATAGAATAATAGAAACTTTAAATGCCCAATCAGAACCTGCTACACCACTAATTTGTGGAGTATTTAATGTTACAAATATAATAACCGCGATGATAAATCCAGTCATCATAGCATTTAATACAATTCTCCATACTGGTCTAACGATAGTTACTTCTTTCTTCAAAAATTCTTTCATAACCCTAGTCAACTCCTCTTATTGTAATTATTATACAATATATTCTGTTAGTAATAAATAGTAAATTTCGTAATTTACATAGAACCTTTACCATCATCGATTGTTTCAGCTTCGCTGTGCATTCTTTGTTTTGCTGCAGTCATCAATTTTAATGCTAAGTCTATTAATTCTTCTGGAGAAGAACTATCTGATACAGGAAAATCTTTGCCTTGTATATCTTCATCACCTTTCATTATATTTGATAAGACTGAATCCAAATCAAAATTAGGAACAATATATTGAGGTATCCCCACATTGAGTAAGTCTCTTCCTGATAACCACCCTTGGTGGGCGGTAAAAGCAGGACAGTGTGCGTCTACTATCTTTTTTGCTTCGTCATGAGCAACTCCCATCTTATCTGAATACTCACTTATAAGTCCCTCATAATATGATAATACTCTTTTTTTAGGGACAGATTTGTCATAATCACCCGGATATAACGGATGATAAAATGGGGCTGATACTTTTTTCCATTCAACTCTTGTACCTTTGCTTATAAAATCTTCATATTTC
>CACYEG010000007.1 GCA_902773365.1 uncultured Erysipelotrichaceae bacterium | reverse complement strand
AAGTAATTCATTTTTATTATTAAATACTAGTGTTGTTGCACCAACACCTATAAGTGGACTATGTCCAATTTTTTCTCTTAAATTCATTATATATCCCATAACATTTATTTTCTTTCTAATACAGTGATACTTTCACAATGATACGTATAAGGAAACATATCAAGACCCATAATCGATTTAATATCATACTTGCTTTTTAATATCTTTAAATCTCTTGCAAGAGTAATAGGATCACATGCAATATAAATAATCTTTTGAGGACTGACATTTAAAATATTCTTTATACCTTTTTCACTTATCCCACTTCTTGGTGGATCGATAATAATGGTATTTATTTTCTTTTTTACGTGCTCTATCTTTGTAAAAGCATCTCCCAAAACAAATTTAATATTGTCTCTTTTATTCATTCTTGCATTTATAAGAGCATCTTTAATAGCGTTTTCGACTATTTCAATTCCAAATACTTCTTTTGCTTTCGTACTAGCGACTATTCCAAGAGTTCCTACCCCACAACATAAATCTAGAACTGTATCGTTTTCATCTATCGAACTCTTAACTATATCGAAAAGTATTTTGTTGACAGATCTATTTACTTGGAAGAAAGAATTATAAGATTCTTTGAAGAAGAATGTGTCCATTAGTTCGATAAAGTTATCTGTTCCAAATAAAGTTTTACCGTTTAATATAATACCGACGATTTTATGCTTTTCTCTTAGCTTTTCAATCTCTATATCTGGTTTTTCATCTGTCGATATGATTATTAAAAGTTCGCTATTATAATTGCATTTTATCGTTACTTCTGCATTCTTTAGGTGAAATAAATTCATGTTTAAAAGTAAAGCATTTATCGCTTCATGTGCATTAAAGCATCTATCCATTTCGACGATATCGTGTGTTCCCTTTTTATAAAAACCCACAATGCCATCTTTAACTTTTAGTTCTATTTTATTTCTATAATACCTTTTCTCAGGACTTTCTATTATGTCAATTTCGGTATCTACACCAGCGTATTTATTCATTATTTCCCTAAGTTTTTTTCTTTTAAAAGAAAGTGTATCTTCATAAGACATGTGTCTTAAGTGACATCCACCGCATTCTTCATATATTGGGCATTTGCTTTTAGTACGTTTATTAGATTTCTCTATATAGTCGACAACTCTAGCTTCTATATATTTACTAGTTACCTTTGTAAATTCTACTCTAATTGATTCTCCCTCTAGAGCATTTTCTACAAAGACAATTTTACCATCGCTATGTGCAATGCCTCTACCGTGATGATCGAGTCTTTCAATCTTTAAAATCATTTTTTTCTCCTATATGAATATAATTCGTGAACTTCTCTTTTAGTCAATGTTCTATACTCTCCACTTAAAAGTGTACCTACGCTTAAAGATGCATATGCAGTTCTCGTAAGTTTATCGACATTATATCCAAGTGTATTAAATAATTTCTTAACGATATGGTTTCTTCCCTCAGTTATAGTTAACTCTATAAAACATGTATTGTTCTTTTTATCAGTCTTTTTAAGTTTTAAGTGCGTTACTTTAAGAGGTACTCCATCTATATTGACTCCTTCTTTTATCTTATAGAAATCTTCCATCTCTATTATTCTATCCAGCTTTGCCAAATACGTTTTAGGAACGTGATTATTAGGATGAGTCAATATGTTTGTGAGTTCCCCATCATTTGTAAGAAGAAGAACACCTGTCGTATCATAGTCGAGTCTTCCAATTGGAAAGATGCGAGTATCAGTTTCAATTATGTCTACAACAGTCTTTCTATCTTTCTCGTCACTTGAAGTAGATACGACACCTCTTGGTTTATTTAATAGATAGTATTCTTTTTCTATCTTAGTAAGTAGTGTACCATCGACAATTATAGTATCACTTTTTTTTACCTTGGTACCCAATATGTCTACAATATGTCCATTTACACTTACTTTCCTAGACTTAATCAGTTCTTCCGCTTTTCTTCTCGATGTATACCCAGATTCAGCGATAACTTTCTGTAAACGTTCTTCTTCCATAAGTTTCACCTCAATCTAATTTTATCACAATACTATATTTCACGCAAACAAACAAAAAGTCACATGTACATGTGACTAGAAACGGCCACCACCGCCTCCTCCGCCGAAGGAACCTCCTCCACTTGAGAAGCCGCCGCCTCCACCGGAACCGCTACTCCAAGAGCCCCCTCCACCAGAAGAACTGCTGGCGTAGTCATGGGCACGTTTAGCGCTAACGGCACTTGAGTGACCAGTGTTAATTGCCCTATTAACAGTATTATTTATTGTATTCATAAGAAGTATATCACTAAATGTATCATTCATATCAAGATCCATGTCTTTTAGCTTAACTTCCATAGTCTTTTGTAGTTTTGCAGCACAACCTAAAACTGTCGCATAAACTAAATATTTCTCCCATAGTGCAATTTCTGGTAATTCCTTTTCACTTAAATTACCAAAATCGTTCATAAAGTTCTTCATTGCAAGCCATTTTCTATACTCGGTTGAACCATATGTGTTTCTCTTTTTCATCGAACTGACTAAGGATATAGATATTATTCCGATTAATAGCGCTCCACCGCCAAAAATTGGTGCGACACATTTATAATGCGAAATAATTATAGAAGCTATTGCTAATACACAAGCAGTAATAATCGATAGAATAATTAACCCATAAGCTCTTCTTTTAAATCGATTTGATCTTTTAGCAACTACATGTTCGCGTGTATTATAAGTTGTAGCATTTCCAAATCCTAATATCGAAAGTATAACACTACCGATAACAAGAGGTGCAACAATGTTAGTAACAATAGCAAATATAAATAGTGCTACTATAATAATTATTGCTAACGCCTTTGATATAGTTTTCTTTTTTTTCTTTTCTTCTGGAAAGAAATATAACTTTCTCGTCTCAGCTTCAGAATATGCCTGATTAATAAAGCTATTCCATGAACTTAAGAAAGATGAGTAACTTGTTTTAGCTCGTCTCTTAAACTCTTTTAGAGTTACAGTACTAGCGCCACCAAACAGTAACTTTTTTAAATATGTTTCCTTATTAGTTAACACTGGACTTTCTGGTATATTTAATTTAAATATATAGTCATTTTTTTTCTCAGGATTACTTTCAACTATTATAAGTTTCTTGTAAATCATATTGAGTATTTCTGCAGAAACTGACCTATTAGTTATAACACCATTCATTAAGTATTCCACTGTCGCAGGAGAAAAATCATCCGGAAAATCTCTTAAATAGTGTTCGTCAAATTCTGATGGATCATCTTTACCAGTTTTTTTATAAGTGACGATAGCAGTTGCAATTATCCCTATAATTAAAGCTGAAACTCCAATAGAAAGATATATATCTATACGTTGCTCTTTTTCTTTAACTATTACTTCGACTTTATCTAGTCTTTCTATTAAAGATTGTTTTAGTTCTTTGTTTGTTAAAATTGCAACACTTTCTCTTGCAGATTTTAAATTATTATAATATGGAAATGTCTCTGCGTATTCTACTGCTCTTTTAGCATTTTCTTCTTCTTTTTGAATGACTAATACTTCTAAATCATCTAGTCTTTTTTGGAATTCTGCTTTTTTATCTTTATCTAAAACATAACTGACTTTACTATATGCATCATTGTAGCATGATCTACTAGGATTTTTTTCACAAACAGAAAGGGCACTTTCTGCTTCTTCAATGTACTGTTTATCTTTTTGTTTTCTCTGGTAATTTGCCTGCTCTGCTTTACTTTCTTCATATTTTAATATTTTATCGAGAGCTTTTACTCCACTTTTTTTAAGAGATGATGATATAATACTTTTATCAAAAGTACATCTAGCATCGATTGCAGTATGTGAATTTAATCCTCTAATTGATATCTCTAATTTATCTTTTGATAATATTTTAGATTCACCATTTAATGGTCCATGTGCCCATACTCTTACATCTTTATTACCTGGTATGTTGATAACTGCTCTTAAGTATCCAACAGATTCTGATAATTGATTTCCGACTATGTTCCATCCAAGTTCAGCGACATCTTCATGTAAAATAGCCATGTTGCTAATCTTATATTTAACATAAAATGCATTATTATATGAATCCGGATTATATATTAAAACGCTTACGCCATTGGACTTATAATTTGTGGTATATACACCATAATCGCCCTTTGATGCGCTCGATACTTTATCAAATTCTTTTCCCTTTTCAGTAAAATCATAGCTGGCGTCGATTGGTATTCCTCTTACTTCTTCTATAGTTATACCATCACCATTATGTAGTGAACTTCCACCATAAGAGGAAAGATTAGGATCAAATTCAAATGCATTTGAATTTCTATATTCTAGAATCCTTTCAAATCCGTTGTAATCACCGTTTAAATAGAAATACTCTTCGACAGTCAAATCGCCATTATTTTCAATGGTAGCGTTTATATAAAAATTTTCTATTCCATATGCTTTAATTACACTTGGAAATAAAAGCATTACCAATAGTATTAAAAATTTTATTTTTTTCATATTATCACCTACTACATTATATCAAATAATTAAGAATATCTCACCAAAATTTTATTATTGATAAAATATATAATAAAGTTAAATGCGCCGGATAGAATATGTATCCAAAATATTTAATTTTATGTTTACCTCTTCTACTATTATATAAAAGTATCAATTATGAAACAATAAGTTGTGGAAAGTTTAAGAAGTGTTTAAATATAAGAAACAGCAACACATAGAATAGAATTTGATATATTCTATTGGTCCTTGTTAAGTAAAATCCTGTAATCAAAAGTACCCCGTATGCACCATAATCGCACATGATCTTTTCTGCAAACATTGATGTAGTAAATATGAGAGTACCATTCAATAGAAGTGATATTATTTTCTCACGCAATCCTACATTAAACTTTTCATGTATTTTACTTATTCCCCATATGGTAGTCAAACCTAAAAGAAGTGTAAAAAAAACATTTTGATATTCAAAATAAAATGGTATTGTATCTGCCGCTTTCATTTCGCGTATAAAAAAAGCATAGTCGAAAGGAATTTCAGATATAAGTGCAAATAGAAACATCAATAAAAAGTATTTTTTCAAATGTTTCGTATGTAAAAATCCTTCCACCAATAAAAAGCAAAATAATGGGAAAGCAATCGAACCTATAGGCCAATAAATCAATTTTAATTTTTCATACATCATATATGTAGAAATATTT
>CACYEG010000006.1 GCA_902773365.1 uncultured Erysipelotrichaceae bacterium | reverse complement strand
TTATATATAGTAAATATAGGAATTCTAGTGCAAGACATACATATGAAGTAGAAACCCAAAGAGAAATAAAAAATTTGAATGTAGTAGACGACTTTATTAAAAGCAAGAAGCAATTATCCAACTCTATCATGGACGGTGCTAATAATAAAAAAGTATATGGAAAAAATAATTCGAATGCGATTTTTGATATTGCAAACAAAGATTCCTTAAAATCTGTTGCAAATACATTAGTAGATTCAAACTCAATTACAAATTTTATAAAAGATAATATTGATAAAAAAGGAGAAAAATAAAATGATTTGTCCAAATTGTGGAAATGAAAATAATGAAAGCTCTAGTTTTTGTGTAAAATGCGGAGCAAACTTAAAAGAAGTTAAAAAAGAAGAGGTTAAAGAGGAAGTTCCTAATACTGAAAACTCTACTGTTGTTGAAAAGCCGACAGTAAATGAGACGCCAAAGAATGTAGATACTCCTAAAAAGAGTTCTGGAACTTTTAATTATATTAAATTTATAATTGCATTTTTGACTGCACCATTTAAGGGTTTTAAAGATAACGAAGATTATTTATCTGATACTAAAAATTCATTAATAATCAGCGGTGGAATGGCAGTTATTATGATGTTAATAAATTTAATTACTAGCATGATAAATGCAATATTCGCTAAGACATTTGATTATTCAACTTTCTCATATAAGACAAAAGTTGATTTTGGAAGACTAGGTGATTTAGACTACGGCAGTCTAATATTTAAAAACCTTTTGATATATGCTGGAATTATTGCTGCCGTTGCCATAGTTTACTTCTTATTTGCTATGCTATTTAAGAAAAAAGCTAATTATATTAAATTGTTGTCTTCAACTGCAATTTCATTACTACCAACAGTAATTGGTTCGATGTTTATTGCACCAATACTTGGCAAAATTTGGAGCCCTCTTGCAGTAGTAGTTTCAGTTGCTAGTATCACTTATACTATTGCAATTTTAATAACACTCATCAATGATCAAGTTAAACTTGAAGACAAAAACTGTACTATATATTATCATGCATTATCAATTACAGTTTTACTAACTGCCGGATATTATATTTTAATAAATGTATTATTAAGTGGAATTACAAAAGGCGCCAGCAATATTTTGAATATGTTAAATTAGTAATATATTAATAACTGATAGATGCAAGAATAATTTAACAAATTCTTGCATTTTTCACAAAATATAGGCATTTTTAAGGAGGACATTATGAAAAAAGTATTATCATTATTATGTAGTATACCTGTAATACTTCTAACACTTTACTTCATACCATTTTTAGGTATAGTACTAATTCTATTTAGAATATATTTTAAGGCACAAGAGAAAATATACAAGTTGCCAATTTTTTTAATAGGTACTGCGTTGATACTGTTTGTGCCAAAAATAGTATATTTAGCAGTAAATGCATTTTCGATAAAGGTTAAAATACCTTATTTAGACGCAATTATTGCATCAAATTTATATGAAAAACTCATAAAGTATGGTAAATATTTAATTATAATTGGTGTTTTGTATTTGATACTTCGCTATATTTTTACTAATATCTTCATGAAAGTAAAAAATAAATTAAATAGTAGTGTCAATGATTTTGTCGAAAGAAATGAACAGCGGTCATACGAAATACAAAAGGAAAACGATTTAAAGATGAGGGAAACTCAAGAAAAAGCCAAAAACACACACTTTGTATCATGCCCGACATGTGGAAAAGACAACATAATTCATGGCAATATAGGCACATGTACTCATTGTCGTGGGACACTTGTATATAAAGAAAAGGAAAAGAAAACTTTTGATGTAGACGAAAAATAACATGAATGTGATGAATACATATTAGCAATTTTTTCTTCTTTAATATTGTCTTTAAGAAATTGATAGATTCTATTTTTAGAAAGAGAATAAAAAAATATTTTAAATCTTGCGTAGTAAGACATAATGAAGCATTATCAAATGTCCAAATTGTGGTGCGACTATCACGGGTAATAAATGTGAATACTGTAGAACTACTATTAAGGATTCAGAATTTAAAATTAGTTCAATCAAAAGAGTATTAGATTAGGCTACAGCAGTAGCCTTTTTTATTCAACTTTTTACGTAAATTATCAAAAAAATGTTTTAAATATTACATAAACCTGTTATAATAAAAATTAAAATGTGGAGGAATTATATGATAGATTTGGCTTTAGAGAAAGAAAAACTAAATAGTAAAAATCCCAATCTTCCTGTATCAACGCAGGAAACATTGACAATAATGTATATGTCAAGTTTTACAGACTCATTTGGAGAAGATTATCTGCAAGCTTTAGAAAACACCATGCTTTCCACTTCTTACGAAACGGGATCTGAAACAGGTTATAGAAGTGATGTCAATTTAGATGGTACGCATTCTAAGACTATAACGATAAGAAATGATTTCAATGGTGATAATATTAATCATCTTGCAGATTTAACAGAGGCAACGATTGCCAGCATGTGTGACCACTGGTCAAAAGAAGACAATACAATAATAAATAATAGAGGTCTTGCTACTACAACATATGATACTTCTAGTGGTGAAATGGTTAAGACAAGCTCATTGGGAACAGGATTACAAGAAGGATTGGAATCTTATCTTGAGTTTAAAACAATTAGAGATAATTATAGCGACAGCTATCAAACGACAAATTGT
>CACYEG010000005.1 GCA_902773365.1 uncultured Erysipelotrichaceae bacterium | reverse complement strand
CCCAACAATTACGACGCGGGTATTTTCATAACTTGTAAGTTTTAACGCATCGAATATGTGTTCTTTGGGAGGAAATACTGTAGTGGTTTCATAGGCTTTTTTAGCAAGAACCATTGTATTATAAAATTCTTTAGTACTAGTAATATCTTTTAGTACATTATCCCAATCGTTGTGAAATAACTCCATATTCTCACCTACTTATGATAAGTTTCATTATTATTAATTTTAAATGACCTATATATTTGTTCTAGTAATACTCCTCTAAATAATCCATGAGGCATAGTAAAACGAGAAAAAGATAACTTTTTATTTGCTCTATCATATACGCTTTTATCAAGTCCAGTCGAACTTCCAATTATAAAGTCAATACAACCATAGTGAAGAAATGTCCTGTCTATAAAATCGGCCAACTCTACACTGGTTAATTCTTCGCCGTTAATTGCACACGCCACGACGTATTCATTATTTTCGACATTTTTTAATATATTTAAAGCTTCTTTTGATAAATCGTTTTCATCCTTTATTTCTATGATGTTTATTTTATGATACTTTCCTATTCTTAATTTATAATCCTCGATTAATTCTAGCAAATACTTTTCTTTTATTTTGCCTGAACAAATTATTTTTATCATTAAAGCTTTATCTCCTTTATTCTATCTTTTTTGGGAGCTATTTTTATATTATCGAATTCAATTTCATATTCTTTCAAAGTCTTTTTTACTGTCTCTAAAGCCGCTTGTTCAGTATTGTTTTCCTTACTCAAGTGGGCCAATATTATTTCCTTAGTATTAGGACCAATCAACTTAGATAAGTAAAAGCCACAGGCATTATTTGATAAGTGACCTTTGTCACTAAGGATTCTTGATTTAAGCCATTTTGGATATCGGCCATTTATTAACATTTCGACATCGTGATTAGCCTCGATAATATACATAGTCTTATCATATAGCTTTTTAAAATATCGTTGATTTAAATAACCTGTATCAGTTAAATACACAAGCGAAGAAGATGCATCCGTAATGAGACAACCTCTTGCATCTACAGCATCGTGACTGGTTCTAAAAAAATCAATTGTCGTATTCCCAACTTTTAGTATTTCTTCAGTTGTATCTACATTTTCATAATTTGACAAGTAAGTAAGCTCACTATACATATTCTTAGATAACAGTATTCTTGGATTAGCTTTTTTAATTAAAGATTCTAGCGCTCCCGTATGATCTTTGTGTGTATGAGTGATAAATAAGTAGTCTATTTGTTCTAATGTAATACCAAGTTCATCTAGTTTTTCTTTTATGTATTTTACATTTGTACCAATATCGATTAATATTTTACAATCGGTCGTTTCGACATATGTAGAATTACCTTCACTTGAACTAGCTAGTGTCGAAACTAACATACAAATGCCACCCTACAAGGGTTTAATCTATTACCGTTTTCTTCTCTTATTTCAAAATGTAAGTGAGGACCTGTTGAACTACCACTATTTCCCATATAACCTATGTGCTGTCCTTTAGTAACTGTCTGACCAACTGAAACTGGAATAGAATTTTTCAAGTGAGCATATATGATTGTCAATCCTGTTGTCGATTTAATAGTAACTGAGTTTCCATAACTTCCACCACACATAGAGCTATAATATCCATTATTTGCACATCCACTATATGTTTCGATTACTACACCGTCTGTCGCAGAATAGATTGGACTACCAAATCCACTACCTGAAATATCGATACCACCATGAAGTTTGTGCCATCTATAGCCGAAATAACTCGTTATAACATAAGGACTTATAGTCGGCCATCCCCAATCTGTAGCACTAGCAGCTGGAGAAGAGTAACTAGGATTATACGATGGGGCAACTTTGGTTCCCTTAACTACAATCTTATTAATAGGAGCTGTGATAATTTCTGGGGTTCCACTTACTTCCAAATGCATGATTTCTCCATTTTTATATTGTATTTTTTGTGTAATTCTATTTATACCATTAACTCCTTGTTGTTTTGTATATGATTGACTAGCATATCTTGTAGAATCTTCTTCATAAACTGTATCGAAAGCTTTTTCGACATCAGATATTACTGTCGATTCTTCAATAATTGAAAACTGTGGAGAAATTAATCCTATATTTAATTTTTGACCTGTTCTCAATAATGAGTTGACACTAGATAGTGTCGGATTAGCAATTAAAAGTTCTTCACTACTTAGCTTGTTATTAAATGCAACATTTTCTACAGTATCTCCAAGCTTAACAGTATACTCTTCCTGTTTTTCTAATGTGCCAAATAAAAGATACTTGGTTAAATCAGCTTTATTTTTTATAATATTTGAATCGATTGGTAAATAGTTTTCCTTAATAGTTATCTTTTCATCAAAATATAGGTTTTCGATTGTTTTACCGGTATCTACTATCTCTTCTTGAGTTTCATTTAAATAACTAGTAAGTTTATCGGAATCAACAAATGCTTTCACTGCATCCATTAATGCAGGCTCTAAATCTTCTTTATTTAGGATATTTATTGTATTTACTTTACCATCATCACTTTTAATAGAGACAGTATATCCTAATATAGTAAAAGTACCTTTTTTTTCGATAGTATCGTAGATACTTGTAGCAGATTGTAATTCCTCATCGTATGTTATATACTTGGCGGTTTTAAGGCCGCTTGGTGGATATACTCTTGCTACATTAAATTGTCTCTTTATTTCTTCTTGTCTTTCATCTATCAGATTAAATAGCTCTTTTTCGTCCTTTATTAGGCCTATTGTTTCACCATCTAAATATACTTTATACACTTCTTTAGCGGTTTTATTTCTATACCTATTAAAGCCAACTACAAAAATAAGTGCACTAATAGTGAGAATAATAAAAATATTTAAAATACTAATCTTGTTTTTTTTCATCTACTCCACCTTTTTCTTTTATATAATTACTGAAGTTCATGAAGTTCTTTTCGAATAACAATTCTACAGTTCCTGTGCTTCCACTACGGTGTTTTCCTATTATGAATTCTGTAACGCTTGTATTACCGCTGATATCTTTATATTTTTCTGGATTATAGTAGTCATCTCTATATAAGAAAGATACGATATCTGCATCCTGTTCGATAGATCCCGATTCTCTTAGATCACTCATAATTGGCCTTTTATCTTCACGCAATTCTACTCCGCGGGATAGTTGCGCTAGAGCGACTACTGGAACTTTTAGCTCTAGGGCCATCGTCTTTAATGATCTAGATATCTCTGATACTTCTTGTTGACGGTTTCCGGCATATCTTGCGCCTCCCTGAATCAACTGTAAGTAGTCGATAACTACTAATCCTAAGCCTTTTTCAGAGTTAGCAAGGCGCCTACATTTTGCCCGAATATCTCCAACAGTAATGCCCGATAAGTCTTCTATATAAATATTTGTCTCTCCTAGCTCACTCATTGCTTCGTTTACTTTTTGCCAGTCTTTATCGTCTAATTGACCTGTTTTGAGTTTTCCCATGTCAATACCACCCACTGAACTTATCATACGCTCAGCAAGTTGTTCAGCACCCATTTCTAAGTTAAAAATGGCAACTGCCTTAGTTGTAGAAAGCGCTGCATTAACCGCAAGATTTAATCCAAATGCTGTTTTACCCATTGCAGGACGCGCTGCAATTATTATTAGCTCATTTTCATGTAGACCACTAGTCATAATATCAATATCAGTGAATCCTGTTGGCAAACCAGTAATTGTAGATCCATTTTGTGCTAACGCTTCGAGCTTCGACTGAGTTGTTCGTAATACCTCACTAATACTTTTAAATTCTCCTGCTTTTCTTTCTTTAGTAACAGTAAAAATCTGTTTTTCAGCATTGTCTACTACTTCATTGGTATCGCTATCTTCTTCATAAGCACTGGTCGTAATATTAGTAGAAACTTCAATTAATCTACGACGTAAATATTTTTCTTGTACGATGTTAATATAATAGTCAAGATTAGCGGCACTTACTATTGAATCGACGACATCACTTAAATATTCTACACCACCAATCAAAGCCAAAGTATTGTTGTTCTCTAATTCGTTTGTTAGAGTCATCATGTCAACTGGTTTTTTGGCTTCGTGCAAATTATAAATTGCTTCGAATATTTTTTTGTTTGCATCATTATAAAACATCTCTGGAATCAATTCTTCACATACTTTATCAGCTGCACTCTTCATAAGTAAGCATGCACTCAAAACTGACATTTCCGCTTCTATATTTTGCGGTAGTTTTCTACCAGCCATATAATCACTTCCTTAACAAATATGGACTTTTATTGTTGCAACAACTTTTTTATGTAAATTAATTGTTATATTATATACTCCCAATCTATCTATTTTTATAGGCATATCGATTTTCTTTTTGTCGATATCGAAGCCACTCTTTTTTAGTTCATCACTTAACTGTTTTGTTGATACGGTTCCAAAAAGTTTTCCATCTTTTCCACTTTTGAAAGTAAAACTAAAATCTTTGCCTTCCAGTTTTTTCTTCAAGTCTTCACACGACTTAATTAAATTTGTTTCATCTTTCTCTCTTTTATCAACTTCTGCGTCTAAGATTGACTTACTAGTTTTTGTGTATGGAACTGCCAATTTGTTTTTTATTAAAAAGTTTTTTGCATATCCATCACTGACTTCTAGAATATCATCTTTTTTCCCTTGTTTTTTAACATCTTGTAAAAGTATAACTTTCATAAGCCACCTCCATGGGTATTTATATTATAGCAAATGTGTAAAAAAAAAGAAATAAAAAACCCAACACAATGAGGTGTCAGATTATTTTTCCTTTATTTATCAATAACTAAAGTATGCAGTTTTATTTAACAAATGGTATTAAAGCCATAAAACGTGCTCTTTTGATCTGTTCTGCAATACATCTTTGATGCTTTGCACAAGCACCAGTCATTCTTCTAGGCATTATTTTACCTTTTTCATTTATATATTTAGATATGATCATTACATCTTTATAATCTACGCTTTTTCCAGCGCACATTTGACATACTTTTTTCTTTTTACGACGAAATTCAGCCATAAAATATTCTCCTTTCTTTAAAATGGTAGGTCATCGTCACTTAAAACGACTTCTGATCCATAATCCTTAAAAGGATCTTCTTCACTCACATCAACTGTTGGAGTCGCTATTTCTTCACCTGTTGGGAAAGCCACATCATCTTGTGGAAAATTATTGTTTTCCATAGCTGTGTTGTTATTTTCACTTGGAACAAATCCACCTTGGCTAGCATTTTTACTTCCCAAGAATGTAATGTTATCAGCTATTACTTCTGTAACATATCTTCTTGTTCCATCTTGTGCATCATAACTCCTTGATTGAAGTCTACCTTCAACTCCAACAAGCGATCCTTTTGTACAATATTTTGCTACATTTTCTGCTTGTCTTCTCCACACTACTACATTGATAAAGTCTGCAACTCTTTCTCCATTTGCATTTGGCATTCTATTAACGGCAACAGTTATTCTTGTAGTTGCAATACCATTTGGTGTTGTTCTAAGTTCAGGATCAGCTGTTATTCTTCCTACTAAAAATGTTCTATTCATGAATACTTCTCCTACTCTTCATCTAGTCTGATAATTAGATGTCTAATAATATTTTCATCTAGTCCTAAACGACGGTCTAGCTCTTTAACTGTTGCACTAGTTCCATCGAAATTAATTACATAGTAAAAACCGTTTACTTGCTTTTTAATTGCATAAGCTAACTTCTTTTGACCCATGTCCTTGAAGTTTGTAGTTTTACCACCATTTTCGCTAACAGCCTTTTCATAACTCTTAGCAATTTTTGAAGCTTCTTCGCTTTCCATTGTGGTCTTTACTATAAACATTAATTCATATTTGTTCATAATACACCTCCTTTTGGTCTAAACGGCTTTAGATTTTAACTAAAGCAAAGAGATCTCACATCTCGATGGTATTATAGCAAACGCCAACTAATTATTCAAGATAAATATTTAAAAAAATGCAGCTATTCGCTAGCTGCACTTAATTTTAGTTTTAATGATTCTTTTTTTCCATTTCTTTCAAAAGTAACTTCTACTTCATCACCGACAGAATGCTTATATAAGGCATATCTAAGAGATGCTACACTTCGTACTTTGTAATCGCCGAATTTAGTGATGATGTCTCCTCTTTTTAATCCTGCCTTATCAGCTGGGCTTCCAGATTGAATCTTAACTAAAACGACACCTTCTTTTAATTCTGTATTTAACGTAATTCCCTCTCTATATAGATAATACCTTTCAGTTAAATTTAACATTTGAGCTCCCAATAGAGGTCTTTGAACTGTTTCTCCTTTAATAATCATTTCTGCAAAGGTTATGGCATCCTCAATAGGAATTGCAAAGCCAATTCCCTCGACACCTTCTGATACCAGTTTCATATTAGTAATACCAATAACTTCTCCATTTGCATTTGCTAAAGGTCCTCCACTATTTCCGGAATTTATCGAAGCATCAGTTTGAAGTACTTTCATAACCACATCTTTATTATCTGTATCAGATAAACTTACTTCCACCATTCTATCTTTACCACTTAGAACGCCACGAGTAACTGACCAATAAAATTCTGTATCAAGCGGTGCTCCTAAAGTAAATACAGTATCGCCAATACGGCTATCTTCGCTGCTTCCAATTTCTGCGACACTTTCCACATTTTTATCGCTGATTGATAATACTGCAAGGTCGGAATATTCATCAGTTCCCTCTATGCTTGCTTTTATTTCATCTCTATCAGTAAACATGATTCGTACTTCTTTATTTTTATCATACATGCTTACAACGTGATTATTAGTTAAAATATATGCTTTTCCATTTGCTTTTTTATAAACAAAACCAGTACCACTAGAAACTATTTCGTCATTTTGGTATACTCCGACAACTACTACTGAGTCATATAGTTTTTCTACAGCATCAGCAATTCCATCATCTGTAATAGTAACTTTTTTTTCAGTGCGGTTAATTACAGTATTTTCTCCACTAGCACTAGGGTATAAATAATAAATAATTCCATACGTAATAGTCGCACCGACTACCATCGATAAAATAACTGTTAAAAATGTCGATAATTTTCCTTTATTCATATTATTCCTCCATTACATATTTAATATTTCAGTATAGTCTATTGGAAAGCCCATTTTCTTTAAAATCTCATCGATGCTTATGGTTTTTAATCTTCCCTCTAACCTACATTTTTCATAATCTATTTCTTGAATCAGTAATCTGAATTCTTCATCTCTCAATAAATGTTTAAGAATCAATATGAGAGCAAATAAATCATTCCGCCCTTGAAGAGATTCTGGAATTTCTTTAGTAAGATTGAATTTTTCATGATACTTATTTACAGGTATCATCGCCGCAGTTCTATGATTATATAGGATGTCCTCATGTGCGCATAAATTTCTATAATTAGCAAGTATTGGTAAAAAAACTAATAGTTCCTCTACACTCAATCCAAATATCTTTGCTATTTCCTCTTGATCTCTTCTTTTCATTATGGCAAATAATTCACAAACTATACCAAAAGATAAAACCTTAATAGCTACCCACAAAGGAATATATCCATAATTATATATATAATGGGTTGTCGCTGAGTGTTGCCCTCCATTAATCCTTATCTGTCTTTTTATTTTTCTTATTAAATCGTTAACTTGCCTAACCTTTTCACTTCTCGTATCAAAATTTGTAACTCTTAAATAATCTTTCTCTTTATACCCATAGTTTTTAGAAAGTTGGTATGATGCAATACTTTTTAAATTGTTTTCAATAATAAGCATATTTTTAAAAATAATGTTTCGGAGCTGCCTATCAAATTCAAATAAAGAATATAATTCATTAAAATTTGTTCCTTTTTTATATTTTCTTGATTTACTATCTATTAGAAACGGGTGCCTATATCCACTTAAAAAGAAATAATTTTCTCTTAAAAGAATATCCTTTACGTACAATTCATCATCGATGATCATTCCTTTTTCACGCAAAATGTCCACTTGCTCGTCGATTGTCTTAAATGTCTTTTGCATTATTACCACCTTAGTAGAATTATACTACAAACTTCAATAAAAAGATAGCATCTATATTTTTATAATGTATATTTTACATTAGATAATCTTCTATTCCAGATATTATTACATTTGCCAAATTTGTTTTATATTCTTCCTTATTTAAATTTTCTCTATCGTTGGCATTAGAAATAAATCCAAATTCTATTAATACTCCCTTAGATTTGATTTTATTATACATATATTTTTCATTTGGTATTTTCTTTATTTTTTTATTTAATGATAAAAACTTATTCAACTTTT
>CACYEG010000004.1 GCA_902773365.1 uncultured Erysipelotrichaceae bacterium | reverse complement strand
TTTGATTTATGTATAGTAAGAATCCTTACTGCATTATCAGCACTAGAAAATTCAGTATATTTTATTTCATAATCGTTATCGATTATTTCGTCAATATAGTCTTTTAAATTTTCTATCGTATATCCACTATTTTCTAAATTATGTGCCAAATCATATATAGAAGAAACTCTTACATTTGTATTGTCGTAATCTCCTATTTTATTTAATTTTTGATAAAATTCCGTTTTATCTAAAATATCCATCAATATTTGACTAGGAGAACTAGATAAATATCCTTTTATAGAAGAAAATTCTTTATATATAGGGGTATTAAATATTTGGTTATCGGTAATAGTATCAAATAAATATTCGTCATTATACTCGTATAAAAAGCTCCTTCCAATACTTAAAAAATCATACTTAAACTCTAGTCCATAATCCTTTTTATTTATCCTTAAGAAGAAATCTATCATATTTCTTATTAAGAGTAGTTCAGTACTGGCATTTAATTTTCCATCTTTTAATATTTCTAGGGGAATACCAACATGTTCGAATATTTTTTTGAATAAATCAAAGTATTTACTCCTATCTAAAATTATTACAAAATCGTTATATTTACATGTTCTAAGAGTTGATGTTTCTTTATCGAATACTTGCATTTTAGAATTTACTTTATTTTGTATATCTTTTGCGATTGCAAATATTTCAACTTCTATATTGCTGTAGTCATCCAAGTTTTCGCTATTATACTCTAATACTTCGAATTCATAATTATAATCAGTCAATTTTTCTGTATCGTATGCAGTATTACCGAATACCATTTCATGTGATTCATAGTATTTAGCACCACCTAGTTCGTCATCCATTAGTAAATCGAACAATCTATTTATACCATCTAATACTTCACTTCTCGAACGGAAGTTTTTTAATAGATCTATTTTTTGACCATTTATGCACTTTGAATACGAATCATATTTTTCTTTAAAAAGTATTGGATTAGATCCTCTAAATCTATAGATAGACTGTTTTATATCGCCAACCATATAGACGTTATTATTTGCAATCAAGTTAATAAATGTTTCCTGTATATCGTTAGTATCCTGATATTCATCGACCATTATCTCTTTAAACTGATTAGTAAGTTCTTTCTGTACATTTGGATACTCTTTTACCAAGTGTATTGCTAACTCTGCAATGTCGCTGAATGTGTAGATATTATTTTTTTCTTTAAACTCTTTCATTCTATGAAAGTATTCTTTAAGTATCGATACAATTACACATGTAGTATCTTTTGTAGAAAGTATATCACTTTTTATAGTATCTTTATTAGCATAATCTGTATAGCTGAGTAATTCGTCTAATGCGTTTTTTAAAAGAGATTTTTTATTTTTCGCTTCTTCTTCCGTTCCCCTTGGAACAATAGGTAATTTAACCTCTTTATATTTAGAGAAATCTTCTAGTGAACTAGTATTTAATACAGGTAGTACAAGTGCTTCTATTTTGCTCACATAATCTGCATCAAAATAATGCGATAACTCACTTAGTTCAAGACTAACTAATTTCTTTCTTTCTTTAATGAATGATTCAAATTCTTTTACCATTGTATCTATAAAATCATCAGAATAGTGATACGTAAGTAGTCTATCAAAGAAACTATCCTTATCGATTATATTCTCTGATTTATTTATTAAATCTATAATTATCTTTCTTATTTTTGCATCATTCTTAACAGAGTACTTTGTAATAAACTTAATAAATAGTTCGTCATTTTTTAAATATAATTCTTCAAATATTTCATCTATTATCTTCTTCTTTTCAATCGTAACGATGGATTCATCTGTAATTGCTATATCTCTAGGTATATTTAATAAGTAGTGATACTTTTTTACTACTGATAATGCGAAAGAATCGAATGTAGTGATGTACGCAGAATCTATTGCTTCAAGCTCACTTTTTAGGTTTTCTTCTTTCTTTATTTTTCTTCTAATTCTATCTTTCATCTCTTCTGCAGCAGCACGAGTAAATGTCAATATCAATAGTTCTCCAATATGAATTCCGTGATTGAGCTTATATAATACGCGTTCCGATAAGACTGCCGTTTTACCAGAGCCTGCCCCTGCACTAACTATTATGTTTGTTCCACTTTTTTCAATTGCTTGTTCTTGTTCCGCTGTCCATTTAGGCATCTAGTTCACCTCCAAACAGTTCTTCTTTAGTTATTCCCTTTAGTTTAACTATATTTTCATTTTTCATGAAGCATATATCCTTGTATTTACAAAAGTTGCATCCGACTAATTTTCCGTCTAACTCTTTGGGATTTATATCGAATTTAGCATCATTTATGTTTTCTGCAGCACTCTTTATTTTTTCAAAGACTATATTGGAAAGCTTATCCATTTCATTATCACTTAAAAGCTTAGAGTAAGATGAAAAACCTGTAGAGGTGGTCTTTAAGCTTTTAATAACTTTACTATTTTCATATGATGAATCGATTTTACTTAAGACACTAATATCAGAGTTAGAATACCCTATTAACTTTAAACTATCTAATCTTTTCTCTTTATCTATAATATCATCCAGGATTCTCTGCAAATAGAATCCACCAATACGTATATTTTTTATTTTTTTCTGATTTTTAAGTAAATATATATAGACTGGTAGTTGCATATTTAATCCATGTGGAATTCCAGTTAGACTTAAATCAGTATTACCAGTTTTATAGTCGATTATGACGACATATGTAACTCCGTCTTCTTCTTTATATAAAATCTTATCTATAAATCCTTTAAAATATAAATTGATATTTTTATCGACTTCAACTAAAACTTCTTCTTCATATAGAGCATTTTTAAGAGTAGTATACTCCAGTTGATTATTGATAGTATCTATAACTAGCATTAACTCTTGTTTTAAGTTACCTAAAAAGAATTTTTCCATATTATTGAAGTTATAATGACACTCTTCGACGGTTCTATTCCAATAATAGTCAAAGTCAAAATCATCCGTGAACGCAACTGACAATATTTTATGGAATATATTGCCTATTACTATTTGGAAACTATCTTCAAATTTATTCATTTTTAATATATATTCCAAATAGTATTTAAATGCACATTCATAATATGTGTTCATACTCGTATACGATAATACTAATTTATTGCCAAGTTTATCCTGAATTTTATTTTTTTCAATTTCCTTGTATTTATTATTATAGGAGCAATAATCGAACTCTTTATAGTGATTATATAATATGTTTAAATCCTGTGTCACTTTTCCATACTTTTTATAGTTATCTAGTAGA
>CACYEG010000003.1 GCA_902773365.1 uncultured Erysipelotrichaceae bacterium | reverse complement strand
TACGCGATATTAACCCTATAATAGATGCTATTTTGGAATATCGAACTTTAACTAAACTATATAATACTTATGTAGAGCCCTTAGAAAAATTTATACAAATAGATGGTAAAATACATACTATTTATAAACAAACTTTAACCAGAACAGGAAGATTATCTAGTGTTGATCCGAATTTACAAAATATTCCTACTAGAGAAGAGGAAGGAAAATTAATTAAAAAAGCCTTTTTAGCAGAAAAAGAATCACACCTTTTAAGTGCAGACTATTCACAAATAGAACTAAGAATACTTGCCCATATTTCTGGTGATGAAACAATGATACAAGCTTTTAATAGTGGTGAGGATATACACAAAAGGGTAGCAGCAGATATTCATGGAAAAAGAATTGAAGATGTTACTAAAAACGAACGAAGTACTGCTAAAAGTGTTATTTTTGGTATAGTTTATGGTATAAGTGGGTTTGGTTTAGGAGAGAATTTGCATATAAGTGCCAAAGAAGCCAAAAAATTTATTGATAAATATTATCAGTTATATCCGAAAGTATATGAATACATGGAAAATATAAAGAAAGAAGCATATGACAAAGGGTTTGTTAAAACACTCTTTAATAGGAAACGCACCATCGATGAATTAAAAAGTCCAGTTTGGACAATAAGAAGTGGAGGAGAAAGAATTGCTTTAAATACACCTATTCAGGGAACTGGAGCTGATATCATTAAAATTGCAATGATTAACATTTATAGAGAATTAGAAAATAAAAATTTAAGAAGTAAAATACTCTTACAAGTACACGACGAAATAATACTTAATGTATATGATAATGAACACGATACGGTTTTAGAAATAGTTAAACGTAACATGGAAAATGTCTTGGATTGGGAAGTACCATTAAAAGTTGAAATATCTTTTGGCAAAGATTGGTACGAAGCTAAATAGATATGTAAAACTTTGTGGACTAATGAGAAATGGAGGATTTATGCCAGAGATAGTGGAAGTTAGAGTCGTTGCCTCTGTTTTAAAGAAACAAATAATTGGCAAAAAAATAGAAAAAGTCAAAATATTATATTTTGGAATAATCGACAAAGACGTAAATGATTTTATTAGTGAGATTGAGAAAAAGACTATTCTAAATATAAACACTTATGGTAAATGGCTCATGTTTGATTTAGGTGAAAAAACAATGCTAAGCCACTTGAGAATGGAAGGAAAATACTTTTATGTCCCAAGCGAAAATAAAATAACAAAACATGACCATATAATTTTTTCATTGGATAATGGATATGATTTGCGGTACAACGATGTAAGAAAATTTGGAAAAATGCTTACGGTAGATACAAACAAAATTTATGAATGCTCCCATATTAAAAAGCTTGGAATAGAACCAGATGATAAAAGATTAACAACAGATTATCTTCTAAATAAATTTAAAAATAAAAAAATACCAATAAAAGAAGCTTTATTAGATCAATCGATTATTAACGGCCTTGGTAATATCTATGTTAACGAAGTGCTTTTTGCATCGAAGATTAATCCATTTAAAAAGGCAAGTGACATAACAAAAGATGAAGCAAGTAAGATAATAAAAGAGTCTAGTAAAATTATTACAAGGTCATATGAATTAGGAGGAACAACCATTAAAAGTTATACATCTAGTTTGGGTGTTATTGGCCATTACCAAGATGAATTAAAGGTACAAAGTAAAGAGGGTATGCCATGCTTAATTTGCAATACTCCAATAAAGAGAAAAAAGATAGGTGGTAGAAGTACATTCTATTGTGAAAAGTGCCAAAAGACAAATATTAGCTAAAGAGTATTATCAAAGCAAAAATTATATACTTCAAGTCCTTGAATATAGGGCTTGTTTTTTATATAATAATATTGGAGTGAATAAGATATGAACGAAAACATTATAGACACGTTAAGTAAAGACTTAGACATAAAGAAAAGACAAATCGAAACTGTATTAACGTTGTTGGAAGAAGGGGCAACAATACCATTTATCGCTAGGTATAGAAAAGAAGCAACCGGAGCATTAGATGAAGTAACTATAAAAAATATAAAAGACGTCTATGACTATCAAGTTAATCTGTTAGAGAAAAAAGAAAATACAATCAAGCTAATCGATGAGAAGGGCCTATTAACAGATGATGTAAAACAAGCCATAATGGATGCTACTAAGTTAGTAGAAGTCGACGAAATCTATAAACCATATAAGGAAGGAAAGAAAACCAAGGCAAACATTGCCATAGAACTAGGACTCGAACCACTTGCTAAAATTATGATGAGTTTTCCTACAAAAGGTGATATTGATACACTCGTAAGTAAATATGATATGCCAAAAAGTGACGCAATACAAAATGCGGAATACATCATAAGTGAGTGGATTGCAAACAATGCTTTCTACAAAAATTCTACTAAGAATTATATTTATAATAATGGATTTGTTGTTACTAAGAAAAAGAAAGATGCAATTGATGATAATGCTGTATATGAAATGTATTATGATTTTACTGATCGAATAAAGTATATAAAGGGCTATAGAGTACTTGCCATCAATAGAGGGGAAAAAGAAAAAATATTAAGTGTCAAACTTGAATATGATAATAATAAAATTTTTGAGTATCTTTCTTCTAAAGTCATTAAAAATAAAGATTCATTTGTCGTCGATTATATTAATAGTGCTATAAAAGATGCTATGAAAAGATTAATGCTTCCTAGTATAGAAAGGCTTATTAGAAGTGATTTAACAGAGATGGCTAGTGAAAGTGCTATTAAAACTTTTAGTACTAACTTAGAAAATATTTTAATGACTAGTCCATTAAAAGGAACGAGGGTTTTAGGTTTTGATCCTGCTTTCAGAACAGGATGTAAATTAGCAGTTTTAGATGAAAATGGAAATGTATTAGATATTGCAGTAATATATCCAACTGCGCCTCACAACGATATCGAGGGATCAAAGAAAAAACTTTTGGAATTAATCGAAAAATATAAAATTGAGTTAATTGCGATAGGAAATGGTACTGCGAGTCGAGAATCAGCTGAATTTGTTTCAAATGCCATTAAAGGAACTAATGTAAAATATACTATTGTATCTGAAGCAGGAGCAAGCGTATATTCTGCAAGCAAAGAAGCAATTAAGGAATTCCCCGATTTAACTGTCGAAAAGAGAAGTGCTATTAGCATCGGTAGACGCTTACAAGACCCACTAAGCGAATTAATAAAAATAGATCCAAAATCAATTGGAGTAGGAGAATACCAACATGATGTAGATCAAAAAGAATTATCCAATGCACTAGATTTTACCGTTACAAAGGTAGTAAACGACGTTGGAGTAAATATAAATACAGCAAGTAGCAATTTGTTAAGTTATATTTCAGGATTGACGAAAGTAATGATTAATAAAATAATGAAATATAAGGAGAATAATAAATTTAATTCTAGAGATGATTTGAAAAAAATAGGATTAAGTGATAAAGCATTTGAGCAGTCAGTTGGTTTCTTACGAATACCAGAAAGTTCTAATCCGCTAGATAGAACAAGAATACACCCAGAAAGTTATGAAGCAACATTAAAAATATTAAAAACTTTGGGATTGGATATTAACGATTTTGGATTTAAACAGTTTATAGATGTATTAAAGAAAGCCAATTATAAGGAATTATCTAAAGAAATTGGAATAGATGAGTTTACAGCAAAAGATATTATAGAAGAGCTAATACATCCAGGAAAAGATATAAGAGATGATGTCAATGCTCCTATATTAAGAAGTGATGTACTTGACATCAAAGACCTAAAGCCAGGTATGCATCTTACTGGTACAGTTAGAAATGTTACGTCTTTCGGAGCCTTTATCGATATTGGATTGCACGATGATGGTTTTGCTCACATTAGTAAAATGAGTAAAGCATTTGTTAATGATCCCAATGATGTAGTATCCGCTGGTGATATAGTGGATTGTTATGTAATAGAAGTATTAGAAAACAAAAACAAAGTGTCTCTATCGCTTATAAAAGAATAGAAGGTTAACATGAATAAATTTTGGAAAAGCACAATAGTATACTTTATAGCAATATTTGCTCTAGAATTAATCTATAAAACTCAAGTATTAGGAGTTTTCATTAATGATGGATTGTTTTTTACTATGCTATTTTCTCTTTTATATGCATCTATTATTTCTTTTATAGTAAGTGTGGTTCCTAAAAAGGCTAGCACTCCTCTTATGATTACTATTATGTCTATAGTTACTGTAATTTTCATTGGAGAGGCACTGTTCACTTATATAATTGGTTCAACTTTTTCAGTATATTCGCTTAATCTTGCAGGACAAGCATTAGATTTTACTAAAATAATAATAAATAGCGTTATAGAAAAGTGGTTTGTAATGATATTATTCTTAATACCACTCGTATTGTTGATTATTTTGCGTAAAAAGTTTATTTATTACGAAGACATTAAAACATCTTGGAAAACAATTACAATATGTATATTGATCTATATAGTTACAGGCTTTTCACTATTCTTAGATAAAACTGGCGTTTACTCAGCGTATAACCTATATAATAACACTCATGCACCGACAATAATGGTCAATAAATTAGGATTACTCACTGAGTTTAGAATAGATATTGAAAGATGGGCACTTGGATTTGAAGAAAAGCCAATAATTGAAAAGAAAAACACAAAAGAAAAAATAATCGAAATACCAGAAAAAGATA
Source organism: uncultured Erysipelotrichaceae bacterium (assembly GCA_902773365.1). Taxonomy (GTDB): domain Bacteria; phylum Bacillota_I; class Bacilli_A; order RF39; family UBA660; genus RUG11867. The sequence continues at coordinate 340 of CACYEG010000003.1, read as the reverse complement.
AAAATAGAATAGAATATAATAAATTAGATTTATCTTTTGATAGTGTCGATGAAAATACAAAGAACTATCTTATGAATAGACCAGCGAGTGCTAAAAACGATTATACAGGTATATTTGAAGGTAAGAATCTCATATACATACTTGCTGAGGGATTCAATGAAATTGCAGTCGATAAAACATTAACTCCTACGCTTTATAAATTAGTTAATAATGGCTTTGTATTTACTAATTATTACTCTCCTGTTTTTATGAGTACCACTGGTGGGGAGTTCCAATTCACTACAAGCCTTATACCAACTCAAAAAAGCCTTAATGAGTGGAAAAAGCCAACTGCCAACTT
>CACYEG010000002.1 GCA_902773365.1 uncultured Erysipelotrichaceae bacterium | reverse complement strand
TATTAATGCTACTTTTAACTATTGTAGATTTAATAAAAACAGTTACTAGTGGAGATGAAAAGGATTTTAAAAAAGTATTTCAAAACTTTATAAAGAGGTTTATTGCGGCTGCACTCCTATTCTTTATAAATGATATAATTAGATTAATTTTCTTAATTGTTGGACTTGAGTACGAATGCGTTATAGATTAAAAAAAAGCACATCACTATTGATGTGCTATTTTATTTTTCTTCCTTCCAAATAGTATCTCTTATCATAGCTATGTCCCATAGAGAATGTTTTTCTTGGTAATGCTCCATCAAGAATTACTGTTTTAAAGAGTTCTTCTTTTTTCATTGGTTTGAAAATAAATCCTATGTTGTTATTATTACTTCTAGTCAAATCCCTAGTAACATCATCACCGTGAATATAGTCAATTTTGCCACTATGTGTTTTTAGGTATTCATCCAAGAACATTTGAATTGATCCAACCGCTATATTTGATTTTGGATTTGCTATATACACTGTTTCTTCCTTGTCTTGCGTTACTATAGTAACCTCTTCTCCATTACCATCAGTATTGATACTGTAAAATTTGTTTAATTCTGCTATGAGTTCGTTAGGGTCTGTATCAAAAGCAACTCTATTAATTGCTTCAAATTCTAATGCCTCGCTATGTAGGTTTACTAATTCGACTAATGCATATCTAGCTGGATGTGATAAGTACTCCTCTTCACTCATAGTCCTTTTTAAAGATTCATAACATGCTTTTGCTGTTGCAAGAGAATGGTTGCCATCTCCCATAGCGAACAATAATACGCCTTTATCTTGAACACCGTACTTTTTATTAAAATACTCTGGTTCTGCTAAGGCTTCCAATTTATTATTTATGTCGTCGATAGTAGCCTTGTTTAATTTATAACCTTTTATGTGTCCTCCATTTTTCATTAAATCGAAGTCATACACAATATCACTATCGCTAACTATACTAGATAGTGGTTCTATAATATCTCTTTTTTCATCATCAATTAAAATCATTATGTGAGGAAATTCAATTGGTGCGTTTTCTCTTATTTTTACTCTTGGCGGTATGCGTTCAATTACTGTCTTCTCAGTTGCTCTAATCATCGTTTGTGAACCGACTTCATAAGAATAATCTTCTAAGTCAACTACACCGATTAATCCTTCTCTTACTTTACCATCTGCTTGAGTCCTTCTAATATAGAACATAGAGTCTTCGTATTCTTGGAAAAAGTCTTTATCTAATAATTCTTCCATATTTTTGTTAATACCTTTAATTCTCTCTTCGACATTTGGTTCTTCCAAATATATTTCTGGTAGAGTTAATTTTAGGGTACTTGGAAAATCGCCAACAATGTCTCTTACGCTATTCCAATACTCTGGTTCACTTGTATATTGATCACAAGCTACAACACTCCACTTCGTCATATCTGTTTGTTTTGGCAAAAGTATATTGCCACTTTTAAATGGTATTTTCATTTTATATGTCTCCCTTCTTACCATTTTAATCTTCATCTATTTCATTTGCAGACACATAGTCTACACCCCATTCACGCAATTTAGTTACAGGCGTTCCAGGGTACATGTAATCTAAATATGAAAATGCTTCTATAGTAAGTCCGTTATTATGTGCCCAATCCACTATGTCTTTGTCAACTAGCAATGCAAGAACTGCAACGCCTTCAATCTTGTCTATGAATTCTTGCGTCATTTCATCTTTATTAAAATAATTATTTGGTGCAGTAGTACTAACTCCGTTAATATACCATAATCTTGCTTGAGAATCTATGTTGTATATTCCGTTTAGTTTATTTTTTTCCATAGCCATGAATATCACTGAATCAATGGAATAATTCTTTTTAACAATTGATACTAACTCAGAATACTTTCCCGCAATATTCTTTAAGTCCAATACGGCAAGTATTCCGTTTTTGCGAGCAATCTTTAAGAAATCTATTAGTTTTGCCCCATTTCCCGTAGTATTGGCATGATGCAGAATGAATTCACCATTTATGTATGCAACATCTACTTCTATTCCGTAGAAACGATCATTAACTGCTTTATTGATTTTTTCCGTAGAATTCTTTTGATGCGCTATCCAAAGGCCTGCACCTTTTGTTATAGGTAACGAAATAGGCCCTTTATGTGGCGCATATTTTGCATTTACACTTCCGCCACCGCCGCCACCGCCGTGTTTAACTGATTGTGTTGTAGTTATAGTTGTTGTACTCGATGGCTTCTTAATTAATACGGATTTTCCATAACTGCCTTGCTTGCTCAATTCTATATACTCTGAGCATTCATCCGATGTCGGATGATTTATGCAAGTCAGGCACATCTCTATATCAGTATACGTGCTTGGTTTATTAGCTATTCTAGTTACAGCATTCATTACCAAATCAACTATAGTTGGTGATAAGAATATAAGGATACCCCCAACTATAGAAAAAGCCGTTTTTTTGACAATATTATTAAAGTCATCTGATTTACCACTTGTAATAGTATTAAACATATTTACCGTAGCAATCACTATAATTATAAGTGGAATAGCAATTTTTAGTATTAATACTAAAATACCTATTACCCTCATAGCCGGTGAGAAATCAATACAATTAGATGAAAAGTCATTCTCATAAGAAGTCGTTTCTATATATTCATCCTGTGGGCTATCAACATCTTGTTGTAAACTATCAGTATATTCGTCTTCCGTAGAGTCAACTTCAATGTCTAATCCGTGTTTTCTATGAGTTGTACTTGTAGTGCCTGTGGTAGTGTCAATAGACCTAGTTGTTGTAGTTTGTGTCGTTGGATCATCAGGGATCTCGTTAAATACAGGAATTGCTTGTGCAGTTGTAATTCCCCAAAAAGATAGTAATAAAATAAGAAATAATTTTTTCATATAATCAACCCAACAAAATTATACCATTTTTTCTCGTATTTGTCTCAATATTTTTAACTATTGTATGAATTCCTTTCTTTTAGCTCTCAATTCATTTATTTTGGCTATCTCTACATCGGATTGTTCACTTGTATCCTTATATAATCCTAATTCGTTATTACTATTACATTGGTTATTAAAGCCTTCGTCAGTTAGTAGGTAATCCATAATCTCATTTTTTAGTTCGTCATCGAGTTTACTGTCATCTTGAAATAGCCTAAAGTATAAGGGTGGACGAATTATTTCAGTATCGAAAGAATAAGGAGTAGAAAATTTATTACTAAATAAACTACAAGAACCCTTTATGGCAGCCATTATGGCATCGTGATAATAGGTTGTCAATTTTTCATTTTTATTATCTCTGGCAGATTTATAATAATAGCATAATCCATCCAATACGTGTGTTCCATTACTATAAATACTCCAATTGATCCGTCTATCTGCTATTATTTGTAAGTTTATATCAAAGAATTTTTCGTCAACCGGCAATTTCGCATATAGTGGTTCATGAGAAGTGCCGATACTAGCCATGGGATCAAGCATACCTTCGTAAAACATATCGACATATAGTTGTTCTAAAGATTTAGTAGCAAATTCTCTCACATCAGGGTAAGAATTGTACATACAGGAAAGATTGAGTAATGTATTTTTAATTAATTCTGGATTGTTTATATGATTATTACTCCATATTTCAAGTATTCTTTCGACACAGCCATCAAATGTAGTGATGCCATAAAGTCTATAGATTCTCTCTAGTCTTGTAAATAAATCGAATCCCAATTCGTGAATTTTACCTATTTCTTCCATGAAATTATTTTTTAGTTGTTTTGGATTTACAATTTTGCTAAAGTCTTTAAATCCATCTATTAGACTAAGTAAATACGCATTATTGGTTTCTCTAGCATAGCTACAGTAAATGAGCACAACTATGAATCTTGTAAGTATATTTGATAATTCAATAATTTCTTCCATAATATCACCATTTGAGTCGTATTATAGCATTTTTCTTATAATAAAAAAAGAGCAATTGCTCTTGCACTCACATTTGGTGGAACCGAGCGGACTCGAACCGCTGTCCAAAGCACATTCAGAATAACATCTACAAGTTTAGTTAGTGTTTTATTTTCCTTGCTAGAACAAGGCACCAACAACCCTCTAACAAGTAAGTCTAATTAAATTCATCTATATATTCTAGACTAATATATAGATATAACTTAGTAATATGAATCCCAATATTGAGTCCTAAGTTAACTCAGCATGGAATGCACCAATACCTATCTTAGGCAAAAGCTAGTGCAGGAGCGCCAAATGCGCTTGTTTTTTTGTCATTTAATTTATTTTTGTTCGTTAAAGATGAACTTCTACTTGCAGTTAAGCCAAATCAATACTCTGTCGAAACCAAATTACGGCCCCGTAAGTACTTGAAATTATAACATAATACTATAAAATCTGCAAGTGCTCACTCTATCTTCTTGCTTCTCGTTCTAAGTCTCTTTGTTTTATAGTCTCTCTTTTATCGTATAATTTTTTACCTCGTGCAATACCAACAGTAACTTTAGCGTAGTTCCCCTTAAAATAGAGTTTCAATGGAACTAAAGTAATTCCTGTGTTTCTTAGTTCGTTACTTAACCGCTTTAATTCGTTCTTGTGTAGCAAAAGCTTTCTAGTTCTTCTCTCATCATGATTGAATCTATTACCTTCCTCATATTTGGCAATATACATATTAATTACATATGCTTCGCCATTTTTAATAGTTATATAAGCGTCGTTAAAATTGGCACCACCTTTTCTTATAGATTTTATCTCTGTACCTGTTAATACGATTCCAGCTTCTAGTTCGCTTTCGATGAAATAATTAAATCTTGCTTTCCTGTTTATTATTTGCATTTTTATCCCCCTCGACTAATTCAAAGTCTATCGTTTTATTTTCTTTAGATGCACCAACTACTTTAACTCGAACTTTGTCACCTAATCTATACATTTTTTTATGTGACTCTCCTACTATAGCCATTATGTCTGCATTATAATTGTAATAATCACCTTTTAAAGTGCTAATATGAACTAGCCCCTCAATTAAATTATCTAATTGTACGAATAAACCAAAATTCATTAATCCAGAGATAAATCCATCATATTCTTCTCCAATATGTCCTTGCATGTATTCTGCCATTTTCATATCGTCGACTTCCCTTTCTGTTTCTTGTGCTTTAATTTCCCTATCGCTCGATAATTCCGCGATTTCTGAAAGCTTGCATGTAAAATCATCCTTAGTACTAGACATAATGTCTTTATCAAATATGTATTTGCGAAGAAGTCTATGTACAGTTAAATCAGGGTATCTTCTAATTGGACTTGTAAAATGAGTGTAGCACTTGCTTCCAAGACCAAAATGTCCTATGTTTTCTACTTGATATTTAGCTTTCTTCATACTTCTTAAAAGACTTGATGAGAGAACTAAAAATTCCGGCTTATCTTCTAACTCTTTTAATATTCCTTGCAGTGTATGTGGTGTCAACTTATTTAAGTCTGCATTTACACTATAACCAAGTATTGAAACAAACTTCATAAATTCGTCTATTTTTTCTCTACTAGGTATATCGTGTACTCTATATACGAATGGTAAATCCATATTGTAAATGTGGGTTGCGACTGTTTCATTTGCTACTATCATGAAGTCTTCGATTAATTTTTCTCCATCTTCGCGAACTATTTTTTTGACTTCCTTTGCTCTTCCAAATTCATCGCAATATATTTTAGCTTCATCTATTCCAAAATCGATATATCCTCTTTTAATTTTTTCTTTGCGCAGAATATGTGCTAATTCATTCATTTTCTTTAATATTTCGACAAATGGCTCGTATCCCTTTGGAATAATATCTCTCATAAGGATATCATTTACATTAGCATAAGTCATTTTTTTTCTTGATTTAATATAGCTTGGAAATATATCATAGTTTACAACTTTACCATTTTTGTCTATTTCCATAACACATGATTCAGTTAACCTTATAACTCCTTCATTTAAAGAACAAATTCCGTTCGATAATTTGTGTGGTAACATTGGTATTACTGTATCTGCCAAGTATGAGCTTGTTCCTCTATGCATTGCATCATAATTTAACTGTGAATTTTCCTTTACATAATAACTTACATCTGCGATATGTACTCCTAATAAATAGTTACCGTTCTTTTCTTCTAAGCTTATTGCATCATCGATATCTTTTGTATCGGCACCATCTATAGTAAAGATTATTTTATCTGTTAAATCAGTTCTTCCCTCTAGTTCACTTTCTTTTACTTCTGTCGGTATTGCTTCTGTTTCCCTCATAGCTTTTTCACTAAAATCTGGATAAATTTCGTGCTTATAAGCAATAGTTAATATGTCTACCCCAGCGTCATCTTTATGTCCAACTATATCTTTAACTCTAGCAAAATAATAATTTTTTCTAACCTCTTTAATAATACTTGCGGTGATAATTGTTCCATCAACACAATTTTGGGTGCTTTTAGGATCCAATTCAATTATCAATGCTCTTCTATCTTCGAGGTTCATAAATGGTTTACCATGTATATATTTTACTTCCCCAACAAGGTTATTAAGATTTCTTTTCGCTATTTTTAAAACTCTGCCTTCTAGTTTTGGTTTTCTAGAAGTTATTTCTACTATGACGATATCGCCATCTATCGCTCCATTTAGCATGTTTTTATCTATATGAACATCGTCACCAGGTAATAAAAGAAATCCAAATCCTTTTGGATGGACATCGATTTCTCCTATCTCTATGTCTTTACAATTTTCAAACAAAATGTATTTTTCCTTATTTGTATAGTATACTTCAAAGTTTTGAACCATTTCGTTTAATATTTCTTGTATTCTCTTTATTTCGTCTGTGTTAGCGTCTAATTTTGAGCATAATTCTTCAGTACTTATCGCATTAAATTCACTTTTTAAAATAGTCAATATTTTATCTTTCATAATATCTACCTTCATGAGTATTTTAACACAAAAACTAATAAAAAAATACACCGAAGTGTACTTATGCTGTAAACATTATTAAAAATGCAATTATCATGAATGCTCCACCCATTATGAATGTGAGTCTCGATATAAATAATTCAGCTCCTCTTTCTTTTTGAGCTTGAAATAATTCAGCATTTCCTCCAGTTATAATCTGTCCAGCATCACTTGCTTTGTTACTCTGTAAAAGTGCAAGTGCAATTAGAATTATAGATAATATCAATAGAGCAATTTCCATATTTTCACCTGATTTCGGTATCCATTTTAACATACTTAATTATTAGACGCAAGTTTTTTATGCAATTTGCTTAGGCTTTGCTTGTCTTTTTTGAACATATACAATCGATATAAACCCTATTATACCTATTGTCAATAAAAAAATTTTATTTTTTAATATATGCAATACGTTACCAAAACCTCTCACTCTTTTACTTGCCTTACCAACAATTACACTACTATTCATGGTATTTGTTTTAAAAGAGCCATCTTTCTTCAAAAGAACTGATACGCTGTTTATTTTATCGACTCTTGCTAATTCATATGTTCCATCTGTATTTAAGTATAATACGATATCTCCATTATCGATGTTAGCATTTTCATTTATAATGATTAAATCATCTATATTTATATCTTTTAAGTTGGCATTTTCCTTTACTAAGTAAAATTTATAACTAAATATTTCTGGATAATTTTTTAGTCTTAACTTTGTTTCGATAATAATCCATAAATACACTGTAAGAATGATAAAAAGAAGAGTTAATAATGTAATACCTAATGCGTTTAGTAACTTTAACATTTTACTCTAGCTCACTTTTCCCTGTCAATTTATCTTCGATTAACATAAGTCTATTGTATTTAGCGATTCTTTCACCTCTAGCCATAGAACCTGTTTTAATAAATCCAATATTCAATCCAACAGCCATATCTGCAATAAAATCGTCAGTTGTTTCGCCGCTTCTATGACTCATAATAGTCCTATATCCTTTTTCTTTAGCAAATGCTATAGTTTCTAACATCTCAGTAATTGTACCAATTTGGTTAGGTTTTAATAGTATAGCATTAGCACACGATTTATAAGCAGCAATTTCTAGAAGAGTTTTATTTGTAACAAAATAATCATCCCCTACAATCATTAGTTTAGTTCCCAATATTTGTGTTATTTTGCGAAGTGAGTCCAAGTCGTCCTCTTGAAATGGATCTTCAATACTTATTATTGGATATTTACCAACTATATATTTATAGTAATTTAACAAGTCTTCTTTACTCATTCTTGTATTATCCAATTTATATGTGTTTGTCTCCTTGTCATATAATGAATTTGCTGCAACATCTAATGCAATAAAAACATTTTTACCAGGAACATACCCAGCTTTAGTTATTGCCTCTTGAAGTAAATCTAGCGCTTCTGTATTACTTACTAGTTTTGGAGCATATCCACCTTCATCTCCTAGACCTGTAGAAAGGCCTTTTTTCTTTAAAATAGATTGTAATTTATGAAATATTTCTGCACCACAACGAACGCGCTCGTGAATAGATTTTAATGCTGGTACTATCATGAATTCTTGTATATCAATGCCGTTATTGGCGTGCATTCCACCATTCAGTATATTAATCATAGCGATTGGCATAGAAATATTCCCATTTCCCAAGTATTCATATAGTTCTATTTTTAAACTCTTAGCAAGTGCTTTCATTACACATATAGAAACAGGTAAAATTGCGTTAGCACCTAATCTAGATTTATTTGGCGTTCCATCTAACTCGATAAGAAGTTTATCAATTTTTTCTTGATCCAAATCTTCTCCCAATATTTTTGGCTTAATTATTTCATTAACGTTAGTAACTGCTCTTTTTACGCCTTTTCCATCAAATCTGGTTTGTATGTCATCTCTTAATTCTAGTGCTTCTTTAGAACCAGTCGATGCACCACTTGGAACACTCGCAGAGACAAAAATGTCTTCATTTACACGCATTTCGCAATAAACTGTTGGATTTCCTCTTGAATCTAGTATTTCATGTGCACATAAACCTGTTATTTTATACATCCTTGCCTCACCTTTTATTCTAGATAAAATTATAAACGAAAATATTAAATAATTCAAGTGACATTTCTAATATGATGTGTTATAATGTATAACTCAGGAAAGGAAGTATTATATGAACATTAAAGAATTGACAATAGAAGAGTTCGAAAGATATTCAAAAACTAGCCAATTAAAAAACTATATGCAATCAGTAGAGTATGCTCGCTTTATGGGTGAAAATGGCTTTGATTATGAATATATTGGATTGATAGATGGAACTACAATAAAAGCTGCTTCACTTATTGGAATAAAAAAATTGGGACATAATACCTATTATGGATATGCTCCAAAAGGATTCTTAATTAACTATTACGATGCTGATCTTGTTTCTACATTTATTGATAAACTCAAAGCATATTATTTAAAAAAAGGTGTAGTCTTTATTAAAATAAATCCTGAAATTGTCGTTGCCCAATATAACAATAAAACATATGAATGCTATCCTAATACCAATTTAAAACTTAAATTTGAATTACCGAAATTCGGTTTTAAGAAACTTAAAGATAACTTGTATTTCGAATCAAGTGTTCCAAGATTTAATGCTTATGTCGACTTAAAAAATACAGATTTTAAAAAATTTTCAAAGGCAAATAGAAATAAAATCAGGAATGCTCAGAGAAAAGGGTTGTATCTAGAGGTTGGAAATGACGATGATTTAGCAAGTTTTTACAATATGATAAATACTAACGAATCTTTTACATATTATAAAAATTTATATAATATATTTGGTTTAGATAAAATAGAACTTCTCTTAGTTAAGGTTAGCTACGAGCAATACATTAAGACAAGCCAGGAACTATACGAAGAGGAAGTAAATAAAAATAATCTTTTAAATGAAATATTACATAGAAGCAAAAGACCGGAAGATATAAATGCTAAAAGTGCAAGTGACAGCAAATTATGCCTTTTAAAAAACGAAATAATCTTGGCAACTGAGGGATTAAAAAATAATAATTATGCTACTGTTGCAGCTGCACTAGTAATAAAATTTGATAATAGAGTGCATATTGTCGAAAGTGGCTATGACAAAGAAACTTCGGGACTTAACGCAAACTATTTTCTATATAACTCGATTATAGACCGATATAAAGACGATTATGAGTTTTTAGATTTGAATGGTATTACTGGCGATTTTAAAGGAACTAATCCGTATACAGGTCTAAATAGATTCAAATTAGGTTTTAATCCGCTTATATTTGAATATATAGGAGAATTTGATTTAGTAATTAAAGAAAACTTATATAAGTATTTATTGGCAAGCGGCAAACTTGCTCAAGAATTTAACAAAAGAGATTAATCTTTTGTTTTATTTTTTTCTTTTTAGCCATAATAATAATATGAAGACATTATTGCTTTGTTTAGAAGTGTTTTTTGCAAGGATACTAGATGTCAGTATCGGTTCAGTTAGAACTGTTTATTTAATAAAACAGAAAAATTTCATCGCTTGTATACTTGCTTTCATCGAGCTTGTAATTTGGTTCTATGTCGCAAGAGAAACACTTACGATGGATAATATAAGTTTTGTTATTGTCATGAGCTATGCTCTTGGTTATGCTATAGGAACTTATATCGGTGGCATAATAAACAAATACTTTATAGATGGTAATCTAATGATACTTATATTTACTAAAAAGGATACTATAAAAATACGAAATATTCTTAAAAAAAGCGGATATGGCATAAGTTCTATTACAATGTCAGATGACAACAATTTATTATTAGTCGAAATTAGAAAAAAAGAATTAAAAAGATTGAGAGAGTTAATTAAAAAAATTGATAAAAAAGCATTTGTGATAGTTAATGAAACTTTAGAAGTTCAAAATGGATACTTTTAAACTCCGGTATTTCTCCCTATTTTTTTTAGAATAAATTTCCTAATAATATCGACCGGTAAAACCAAGAAAGAAAGGGTTATCATCGTTATAAATTCTTTTGCTGTTAATCCAAATGTTCTAAATGTCAATCCACCCTTATATAAAAGAAATATTTGTACAATTATAATAAATAACATAATTAGAATGAAAGGAATATTCTCAAACAAGTGAGAAAAAATATTAATTCGACTCGTACGAGCATTTAGTGAATTGAATACACCTGAAAATACAAATAGTCCAAAGAAAGCAGTTAATAAATACCTATTATCAGGATCATACCTATAAAGTTGTGCTACCCAAGGACTTGTTAAAAAAAACAACAATAAAAATGCAGTAAACAATCCTGTTATTAAAATATTTGAATACATATATTTATTTATAATTGGTTCATCCTTTTTTACTGGCGGTGCATCCATATATTCTTTAAGTGGATTCTCAAAAGAGAAAGCAAGCCCTGCCAGAGTATCCATGATCATATTGATCCATAACATTTGCATAACAGTAACAGGTGTTTTAATTCCTAAAAATGGTCCAATAACACTTAAAGTCAGTGCACATAAGTTCATAGTGAGTTGAAATATGATAAATTTGCGAATACTTTTAAAAATTGTTCTTCCATAAAGTATCGCTTTTGATATAGAGTTAAGGTTATTATCGAGTATTATTATATCTGCGGCTTCTTTACTTACTTCGCTGCCGCTACCCATAGCAAATCCGACATCTGCGCATTTTAAAGCTGGTGCATCGTTTACACCGTCCCCAGTCATTCCGACAACTTTTCCTTTCGATTGAGCAATTTTTACAAGTCTACTCTTATCAGTTGGTAAAGCTCTTGCAATAAGTTTTAAATGATCGAAAATGTTTATTATTTCTTCATTACTCATTCTCTGTAATTCAAGGCTAGTAAGGGCTAAATCACCGGGCTTAAAAATACCAGTTTCTTTTGCGATGGCCAACCCTGTATCTTTAGAATCACCTGTTATCATAATTACTTGTACTCCTGCCTTGTTTATTTCTTCGACAGCTTCCCTACTATGTTCTGAGAGCTCATCTTTAATTAACACAGATGCTAAGTAGTTAAAATCACCTTTATATGTTTTATCTGCTAATAAGATTATCCTATAACCCAAAGAAGCGTACTTTTTAATAATATTTTCAATCTTTTCAGAATCAATTTTCCTTTTTATATTTTCGCTAGAAAAATAATTGTTAATTTTATTTAGTAATATATCAGGTGCTCCTTTGACTAACGAATGAATAGTTCCATCATCTATTTCGACTGATGAATACTTTTTATCACTGCTAAAAGGAATGTGATTTATTATCTTGTATCTTACACTGGTTTCCTTTGTGTAGTCGTATAGTGCCCGATCAGTATTGTTTCCACTAACAATTTTTCCATTTGAATCCACTTTTATTTCATTGTTAATATACATATTTTCAATTATGAGTTTTTTTAAGGTACTATTTTCTAATTCATTTATGTCGGAAATAACGTTTCCATTGCCTAATATGAAACCGACCACTTTCATTTTTCCTTCAGTAATCGTTCCTGTTTTATCGGAAAACAATACATCAATTCTGCCAGAAGTTTCTATTCCGACCATTCTTTTTACCAACACATTATTTTTAACCATTCGCTTCATATTTGATGATAATACTAAAGCAATCATCATCGGAAGACCTTCTGGAACACTAACAATTATAATAGTTACTGCAATTGTAAGAGCATATATAATGTGGCCAAAAATAATCTTAGGTGTTGTAATGACATTTAATATTATGTTTAAATTAAATTTATTGGCAACAAATATGACAGAAAACAAGTATGAAAAAAATGCTAAAATTGCACCAAAGTACCCTATTTTACTTATTATATTAGCTAAGTCCCTAAGCTTGGCTTTCAACGGGCTTTCTGGATTTTTTGTAAGTAACTCTAGAGCAATTTTTCCATATTTAGTACTTTTGCCTATCTCAGTTATACGCATTAATCCTGTTCCATTTAAAACGACACTTCCTCTAAACAGCTTTGAACCGACTGTTTTAGAAATATCTCTAGTTTCACCAGAAAAACTAGATTCATCTATATTTAAACTTCCTTCGATTAAAACTCCATCAGCACTTATTACATCTCCGCTCGTTATATCGACGATGTCGCCAATTACTATATCGTTTATATCGATAGTCTCTAAAAGTCCATCTCGATATACTCTTGCTTTTGATTTTAACGACTCTTCTTGGAGCCTTTCAAAAGCTTTTTCACTGCCATATTCACTTATTGTAGAAATTAAGGAAGCAATAGCTATAGCGATTACAATACCTAACGTTTCAAACCAATCAAAATTTTGAAATAAAAAAACAGTTTTAACTGCTAAAACTATCAATAATATCTTTATAATAGGATCACTTAATGATTCTATTAAAAGCTTAAGAAAACTGTTTTTATTGTTACTAGTTATATCGTTATTACCATATTTTTTTCTATTTTCTATAACTTCATGCTTAGTTAAACCAATAGTGCTTTGTTTATGCATAGTCTCACCTATAAAAATATATGTGAGTGCTATTTTTTTATGTATTAAATTAAATTCTCTAAAAGAATATTTTCTTCTTTAATTATATCGTTAAATTCCACTTTAAATTGTTGGATTGCTTTTTCTTTTGCATCTGGATAAATATTTTTAGCATTGACTATGGCTTTATAGATATGCCTAATAGTTGCTTTATCCAAGTTTTCGAATAACGCATAACTAAGCGCGTTAGCAATTATGGTTAAACAAATATCTGGATATCTACTAGATACTTCATAAACTCTTTTATATTCGCTAGTCATATCAACTATGAATTTCATAAACCTTTCGATTATGAATGGAGTATAATCGAGCTTTACCCCTATTTGTTGTTCTAATTTTGGAAGAGTCCCCATTAGTATTTTAACAGTAGTAGGACCATCCGTTTCAAATACTTCAACTTTTTGGAAACGACGAACGAATGCCCTATCGCGCAATACATAAGTTTCATATTCTTCTGTAGTAGTCGCACCAATCATTTTAATTGTTCCTCTATCGAGTGCAGGTTTTAATAAATTTGCAAAATCGACACTATTAGATTCATTTCTACTGACAAGTAAATGTGCTTCGTCGATAAAGATTATCGTTTTATCAAGTTCTTTTAATTCTCTAATTAATGCCTCTATTCTATTATCGTTAGTTTCACCTACAGAACCCATAAGACTTACAATATTAATTTTGTATAGCTTCCACCCTACAAGAGCATTAGGTACCATGCCTTTTTGTATGCGGTATGCAAGACCTTCGACAATGGCAGTTTTACCTATACCTGGTTTACCAACTAGTAAAGCCCCTTTTTCAGGAGTTAATAAAGTTAATATTAACTCTTTTATTACATCATCTCTTGCAATCGCAGGATCTGTTATATAGTTTTTTCCAGTTAATTCTTCTCCATAATGAGCAAGCATACTAAATGATTCATTCATATTATTATTCACCACCCTAATTATATCAAATTAAAACTATTATTTTACAAAAAACAGATGTAAATATACATTTATTGGTTATTTTTAGACAATCCATTTACATAATCTATAAGTTTTGTGGAAAAATCAAAATTTTCTCTGAATACAGTATCTTCCAGCTTATAGGTGGTTGACAGACTATTCTCTGGAATAATGTCAATAGTAGTCGTAAGATCTTCTGTGACAAATTTTATACTCATCTTCCTGCATTGTTCGTAATGACTATTTTCCATTTTTTAAAAGT
>CACYEG010000001.1 GCA_902773365.1 uncultured Erysipelotrichaceae bacterium | reverse complement strand
TAACATACTAGAAAGTGATTTCAAAGGACGATTTCCAGCACCTGTAACACTTCTTCCACGTCTTCCGTTGTCAAATAATGCGTCAACGGCTTCTTGAAGCATACGCTTTTCATTTTGTACAATGATGCTAGGTGCACCTAATTCTAATAATTTTTTTAGACGATTATTACGATTTATTATTCTTCTATATAAATCATTTAAATCACTTGTAGCAAAACGGCCACCGTCAAGTTGAATCATTGGCCTTAATTCTGGTGGAATTACAGGAATTGCATCTAATATCATCCATTCGGGTTTATTGCCAGATTCATCAAATGAAACTAAACATTCCAGTCTCTTACCAAGACGAATTTTCTTTTGGCCTGTAGCATTTTCTAAATCTTTTCTAATACTCTCGATTTCTTTTTTTACATCAACTTTTCTTAAAAGCTCTTTAATGGCTTCTGCACCCATACCAACTTTGAAAGAATCGCCATATTTCTCGTAGTATGCACGATATTCCTTATCTGATAATGTTTGCTTAACCTCTAATGGAGCTTTGCCAGGATCTAGTACAACATAGCTAACAAAATATATTACTTCTTCTAGTTCCCTTGGACTCATATCAAGTACTAATCCCATCTTAGATGGAACACCCTTAAAGAACCAAATGTGAGAGCAAGGTGAAGCAAGCTCGATATGTCCCATACGTTCACGTCGAACTTTAGCTCGAGTTACTTCTACCCCACATCTATCACAGACTACGTTTTTATAACGTAAACGTTTATATTTACCACACGCACACTCATAGTCTTTGGTTGGTCCAAAAATTTTCTCACAAAATAATCCATCACGTTCTGGACGAAGTGTTCTATAGTTTATAGTTTCTGGCTTTTTTACCTCACCATATGACCATTCTCTAATTTTTTCAGGACTTGCAATGGCAATTTTAATGCCTTTAAAGCTATTTACATCTAACATTATTCTTCACCATCCATTTCCTTTAAATCATCTATGATATCTTCTTCGCTTTCGAATTCTTCTTCCATTTCTTCTATATCAGTGCTGTCTTCAAATTCACTCTCATCATCGAAGTCATCGGATTCACTTTCTTCATCAGCTAAGATATCACCATTTTTCTTAGCAAGTTTTCTTTCATTAACTTCATTCATCATTTCAAGTGTCTTCGAATCAATTTCATCGATAGAAATGGAATTATCTTCTTTATCTTCTTCATCTTCTAATTCTTTTAAGTCGTGTACTACATCATCTTTATCTATAAATTGAATGTCTAAGCCTAAAGCTTGTAGTTCTTTTATCAATACTCTAAACGATTCTGGCATACCAGCATGTTCAATATTATTTCCTTTTACTAAAGCTTCATATACTTTGACACGACCAACAACGTCGTCTGATTTAACTGTCATAATTTCTTGTAAAATATGCGCTGCACCATAAGCATATAATGCCCAAACTTCCATCTCACCGAATCTTTGACCACCAAATTGTGCTTTACCGCCAAGTGGTTGTTGTGTAACTAAACTATATGGTCCAGTTGAACGAGCATGTAATTTATCATCAACCATGTGGTGTAGTTTTAACATATACATGACACCAACTGAAATTCTATTTTCAAATGGTTCACCAGTACGTCCGTTGATCAATACAGTTTTACCATCATCGTCAATTTTAGCATCCTTCATCATCTTTTGAATTTCTTCAACACTTGCACCATCAAATACTGGTGTTGCCGTGTAAACACCTAAGTTTTTAGCAGCCATTCCTAAGTGTAATTCAAGAATTTGTCCTAAGTTCATACGAGAAGGTACGCCCATTGGATTTAACATGATATCTACTGGGCGACCATCTGGTAGATAAGGCATATCTTCTTCTGGTAATACTAGAGATATTACACCTTTATTACCATGTCGACCACTCATTTTATCTCCGACTTGTATTTTACGTTTTTGTACTATGTATACTCTAACGACTTTAGAGACACCTGCTCCTAATTCATCAGAATTTTCTTTAGTATATACCTTAATGTCGTGAACTATACCATATGTTCCATGAGGCACCCTAAGTGATGTATCTCTAACTTCACGAGTTTTTTCTCCGAATATTGCATGTAATAGTTTTTCTTCACTAGATAACTCTTGTACTCCCTTTGGCGTAACTTTACCAACTAATATGTCGTTTTCCTTTACTTCAGTACCTATCTTAATAATACCGTTTTTATCCAAGTTTTTGCGAGCTTCTTCACTGACGTTAGGAATATCGCGTGTAATTTCTTCTGGGCCTAGTTTAGTATCACGACAATCTATTTCATAGTGTTGTAAATGAATTGAAGTAAATGCATCGTCTTTTACGAGCTTTTCATTTAATATTACGGCATCCTCATAGTTATATCCATCAAATGTCATGAAGGCAACGACCATATTTTTACCAAGTGCGAGTTCGCCTTGATTAGTACTAGGTCCATCTGCGATTACTTCACCACGTTTTACCTTATCGCCTATTTTCACTATAGGAGTCTGGTTAATACATGTTTCATCATTACTTCTTTCGAATTCTGTTAAATAGTATGTATCTTTACCCTTAGCGTTCTTAACGACGATCTTTTTAGAGTCGACATATTCGACCACACCATCTGCTTTACTTACAACAGTGCTTCCGGAATATTTAGCGACAGCTGCTTCAACACCAGTTCCAACAAAAGGAGCTTCAGTTTTTAATAAAGGTACAGCTTGACGTTGCATGTTAGATCCCATTAGTGCACGTTTAGCGTCGTCGTGATCCAAGAATGGAATCAAACTAGTCGTTAACGATACAATCTGACTAGGAGAAACGTCGATATAATTGATTTTGTCTGGAGAAACAAGCATATCTTCTCCATTGAAACGAGCTACTACTTCTTTACCACATAATTCGTTTTCTTCATTAACTTCACTAGTAGCTTGAGTTATATAGTAGTCACTTTCTTCATCGGCAGTTAAATATTCGATTTCATCAGTCAATTTTTTGTTTATGACTTTTCTATATGGACTCATTATAAAGCCGTATTCGTTAATTTTAGCATACCCTGCTAAAGAAGCTATTAGACCAATGTTAGCTCCCTCTGGAGATTCGATTGGGCAAATTCTACCATAATGGCTTGGGTTAACGTCACGTACCTCCATACCTGCTCTATCACGAGATAATCCGCCAGGTCCAAGACTCGATAAACGCCTTTTATCAGTAAGCTCCGCGATTGGGTTTACTTGATCCATAAATTTCGATAATTGGCTTGATCCAAAGAATTCTTTTAAGGCTGCAGTAACCGGACGAATATTAATTAAAGATTTAGGAGTCACATTCTCAATTTCTTGAGTAGTCATCCTTTCCCTGATTACTCTTTCCATACGAGCCATACCAACTCTAAATTGGTTCTCGATTAATTCACCAACTTGTCTTACGCGCCTATTACCTAAATGGTCGATTTCATCAGTTGAACCAATACCATCTAGTAAATTTAAGTAGTAACTTACTGCACCATAAACATCAGATATTGTAAGTCTTTTTTCATCAATAGATTGATCATTACCGATTATTTTAACAGTCTTTTCGTCATCTTGTTTATCGTAAACCATAACTGTTTGAATTACATTATATTTATCCAAGTCTTCGTTAATTGTTACTTCTTTTTTGTTATATCCATTAGCAAAAATAGGCTTCAACTCGTTTTGAATTTCTTTAGTAATAAGCGTTCCCTTACTAACGATGACTTTACCATTTTCATCTATTATATCTTCAGCAATTTTACAGCCAAGTAATCTATCTAATATATTTAATTTCTTATTATATTTATATCTTCCAACTTTAGCCAAATCATAACGGAATCTATCGAAGAACTGAGTCATAAGTTGGTTTTTAGCACTTTCAAGTGTTGCTGGTTCGCCTGGTCTTAATTTTTCATAGATTTCGATTAAAGCTTCGTCAACATTTTTTGTAGAATCTTTTTCTATAGTGTTAGCTATATATTGATTTTCACCAAAAAGCCCAACGATATCTTCATCGCTTCCAAGACCTAATGCTCTTAAGAATGTAGTTAGCGGAACTTTTCTAGTTCTATCTATTCTTATATATAGTACGTCTCTTGCATCTTGCTCGAATTCTAGCCAAGTACCCTTATTAGGTATTATTTGTCCAGATATTACAGGTCTACCATTTTTGTCTATTACACTAGAAAAATAGATACTTGGGCTACGCACTAATTGTGATTGGATTACCCTTTCAACACCATTTATGATAAAAGTTCCCGAATCAGTCATTAGAGGCAAGTCACCCAAAAATATTTCCTGCTCTTTTACTTCGCCCGTTTCATTTAAATATACACGTGCTTGTACTTTTAATGGAGCACTATAAGTAACAGCCCTTTCTTTAGATTCTTTTACGGAATATTTAGGTTCATCGAACGAATAATCACCAAATTCAAGTGAAATATTTCCAGTGAACGATTCTACCGGAAATAGGTCTTCGAAAGTTTCCTTTATCCCATTTGTTAGGAAATCCTCATAGGATTTCTTTTGCACTTCGAGTAAGTTAGACAACTCTAAAGTGTTCTTTGTTTTAGAGAAATTTACTCTTTCTCTATGGTCTCCAAATTTCTTCATTTTGTAAGCCACTTATTCTTCACCCCTATGCAGTATTTTTTGGGCAGGATTTTTAAATAATATAAAAAGATATGCCACCAATTTATAATTTTACTAGCATACCTTTTAAAAGTCAACAAAAAAGTAATTAAAATGCGCAAAAAACAACTCAAAGATATATTTATAACTCGAGAAATTTTCAACCTACACTTTCAACAAAATAAATATACCATAGTTTTATATGAAATGTCAAATGGAATAATTGCCTAGTATTAATTCTCTTTTATTAAGATTTATGATTAAGATCCTTTATTGGTTTAGTTGCTTTATATTTTTCATACTTTGTAAAACTAAAGCATGGGAAGGGTTAAGAGGATCCATGACATTCCCCATAACAGCATCATAAATCATCTCTAATAAGAAACGCATCTTTTTGTTTTCATTATCGTCGCTTTGGGATAACTGTTTATATGCTCTAATGAATTCTCCATTTAAAATCATGTCGTATAGTTCCTCGCTTTCACCTTCTTGATGACTAGTTTCTTCAGCATACGCTAAAATTTCCTCTTTTGTCATACTTTCTAATTTTAGCAATTCTTCTATTATTTTTTTCATTGGATCAATTTTTTGTTTATATTGTGCTCCATTACTTAAGTATCTTGCGATGTTTGGTGCAGAATATATTTCCTTTAAAACTCTATACCGTTTAGATAATATCACCATCCAAAGTTCCGTATTTGTATTTTTTCTACGGGAACTCTCCTTAATTGTACCAAAAACATAGTGATGATAAAATGCTAAAAACCTTTTCAATGAAAATAAATTATTTTCATATCCTAAAGATTGAGACAAAAAATATGCTAGCGAATAGTTTCTATTTAAAGTTAGCTCAACTATTGCAGAAATTTTATCATCAGTAATTCTTACGTCGTTTGAGTGTAGATTTCCCTCCAAAAGTGATATCAACATAGTTTCTCTGAATTGATCAATAAAGGCCTTTATTCTTTCCATACTTTCGATATCTTCACTAGATAATTTCCCT